>CAZDPQ010000012.1:0-35508 GCA_964507305.1 uncultured Oscillospiraceae bacterium | reverse complement strand
GAATGCTTTCCTGCGGACCCTCGCCCCCGCACACCACGATGATGGTATCCGGATTCCGATCAAAATAGGACACTGTCGCATCCAGGCGCTCCCGCAGTTTACCGCTGACCGTTTCGCCTTTTATGCCGGCGCCCGGAACGATTATCGCATCCATGCCATCCGCAGCGTTGTCATTCGTGCCGTAAACTGCGAGCCATGCCGCGAAAATGCACGGGATCAGGCAAAAGACGAGGATCATACCGTGAAAACGCCGTTTACACGTATCAAAATTCAGCGCATACAGGAAAAATCCTGCGGAAAGAGCCCCTTCGAGGAAATGCCCTATATGGAAATTCGAAAGGACGGAGAGGAGGACTGCATGGATCAACAGCAAGCCGCTTAGGATGAACAACAGTGGTTTCCATCTCATTTTCATCGTTCGCACCCGTGAAAACAGCAGGTTTTCGTTGTGGCATGGGGTCGGAAGTCTCCCGTGATCCCATTGTGATGATAACAAAAACCTGCCGGTCAGGCAATCGATGTCTGATCGGCAGGTCTCGTGCTGGTCGGAGTGACAAGACTTGAACTTGCGGCCTCTTGGTCCCGAACCAAGCGCTCTACCACCTGAGCCACACCCCGGAAGCGGCAATCGGACTTGTGCTGTTTCGATTGCCTTATGTATTCTACACTATGGCCAGGCTTAATTCAAGACTCTCGTATCATTCTCAAGTCTGATCTTTGCGATGAAATCACCGGCAGCCATCGGCCCCAGATCGCCGTCCCTGCGGGAACGAACGGCGACGGTCCCGGATCCGGCTTCCTTGTCGCCAACGACAAGCATATACGGGATCTTATCCATTTGGGTCTGCCGGATCTTCTTGCCCAGCTTCTCGTCGCTGTCATCGACGCCGGCCCGGATGCCGTGTTCCACGAACGATGCACGCAGCTCCTCCGCATACGCGCTGTGGGGCTCCGCGACGGGCAGGATCCGGACCTGTTCCGGCGCAAGCCAGACCGGCATCGCACCCGCGTATTTCTCGATAAGCAGAGCGAGGGTCCGCTCGTAGCAGCCGATCGACGTGCGGTGGATGATGTAGGGGTACTGCCGGTTGCCGTCGGAATCGATGTATTCCATATGGAAGCGCATCGCGAGCTGAAAATCGATCTGGATCGTGATCAGCGTGTCATCCTTGCCGTGGACGTTGCGGCTCTGGATGTCGAGCTTCGGCCCGTAGAATGCCGCCTCGCCGTCCGCCTCTTCATAGTCGACGCCCATGTCGTCCAGGATCTGCTTCATGAGGATCTGGACACTTTCCCACGCTTCTTCGGAGCCGATGTATTTCTCTTTATTGTTCTTATCCCATTTGGAAAAGCGGTAGCTGACCTCGCCCTCGAGACCGATGCTCCGCAGCATGAACTTGGCAAGGTCCAGCGCGCCGGCGAACTCCGCCTCGAGCTGGTCGGGCCGGCAGGCGATGTGGCCTTCCGAAATGGTGAACTGGCGCACCCGGATCAGCCCGTGCATTTCGCCCGACGACTCGTTGCGGAACAGCGTGGATGTCTCATTGTAGCGGAGCGGAAGCTCGCGGTAGCTCCTGGTCTTCAGCAGGTAGGCCTGGAACTGGAAAGGGCAGGTCATGGGACGCAGCGCGAAAACCTCGCTGTCCTTCGTCTCGTCGCCGATCACGAACATATTGTCCCTGTAATGGTCCCAGTGACCCGAGATCTTGTACAGGTCGCTCTTGGCCAGGAACGGCGTCTTGGTCAGGAAGTAGCCGCGGCGCTCCTCCTCGTCCTCCACGAACCGCTGCAGGATCTGGATGACCTTCGTCCCTTTGGGGAGCAGGATCGGGAGGCCCTGGCCGATGATGTCCACGGTGGTGAAATACTCGAGCTCGCGGCCGAGCTTGTTGTGATCGCGCTTCCTGGCTTCCTCGAGACGCGCAAGATGCTCGTTCAGCTGCCTGCGGTCCGGGAAGCTTGTGCCGTAGATCCGCTGCAGCATTTTATTCTTCTCGCTGCCGCGCCAGTAGGCCCCCGCGATGTTCAGGAGCCGGAACGCGCGCACCTCGCCGGTATTGTCCAGGTGCGGGCCTGCGCAGAGGTCGGTGAATTCGCCCTGCCTGTAAAATGACAGGGCTGCGTCCTCCGGCAGGTCGCGGATCAGCTCGGCCTTGTAGATCTCGCCGCGCTCCTCCATCTGCCGGATGGCATCGGCGCGGTCCAGCTCGAAGCGCTCGACCGGGTAGCGTGCATCGATGATCCGCTGCATCTCCTCCTCGATCTTCGGAAGGTCCTCCGGAACCAGCGTCGTCCCGAGATCGAAGTCATAATAAAAGCCGTCCTCGATCGCCGGCCCGATGGCAAGCAGCGCATTCGGATACAGGCGCTTGACCGCCTGCGCCATGATATGCGAGGTGGTATGCCTGTACCGGTTCCTGTATTCGATGTCGGAAAAATCGCGTTCCATACAAACCCTTTCCAATCCTGTTTTCCCTATTATACTCCCGCCTCCGCGGCCGGGCAACCGCCGCCGGATCTCCTGCTCATGCGTGTGCGGCGCTTCCGCCGCATATCATCCGACGATCTCCGGGTAAAGCGGATATCTGGCATTCAGTTCGCGGACCCTGGACCTGACCTTCTCCGCCGATCCTTCGTAATCCGTCCAGGCAAGCCCGATGCAGTCCGCGATCTCGTCCATGTCCTTTTCGTCCATCCCCCGGGTCGTGACGGCCGGTGTGCCGAGCCGGATGCCGCTTGTCACAAAGGGGGACTTCGTGTCATAAGGGATCCCGTTCTTATTGCATGTGATGTCCATGCTGTCAAGCCGGCTCTGCATCTCCTTGCCGGTAAGCCCTGTGTTCGTAAGGTCGAGAAGCATCAGGTGGTTGTCGGTGCCGCCGGTCAGGACCTCGAATCCGCGTTTCGCCAGCCCGTCTGAAAGCGCAGCCGCGTTGCGGAGGATCCGTCTCTGGTAATCCCGGAACGCGGGCTGGAGGGCTTCATGAAATGCGACGGCTTTTGCCGCGATCACATGCATCAGGGGCCCTCCCTGCTGCCCGGGGAAAACGGCGCTGTCGATCACCTTTGCGTAGCGTTCCATGCAAAGGGTCACGCCGCCCCGCGGCCCTCGCAGCGTCTTGTGGGTCGTCGTGGTCACGAAATCCGCGTAAGGGACGGGATTCATGTGCAGCCCCGCCGCGACAAGGCCGGCGATATGCGCCATGTCGACCAGCAGATACGCGCCCGCCTCATCGGCGATTTCCCTGAACCTTTTGAAATCCAGTGCTCTCGGATACGCGCTGGCTCCGGCCACGATCATCTTCGGGCGGCATTCCAGCGCGATCCTGCGGATCTCATCGTAATCGAGCCTTTTCGTTTCGCGCGAAACGCCGTAGGTCACCGCGTGATAGGTCTTTCCGGAAACATTCTTGGTCATCCCGTGCGTCAGATGCCCGCCGTGGGAAAGGTCCATGCCGAGGATCGTGTCTCCGGGCTCAAGCATCGCGAAATAGACGGACGTATTGGCCTGCGATCCGGAATGCGGCTGGACGTTCGCGTGTTCCGCCCCGAAAAGCTCCTTGACCCTGTCGATCGCCAGGTTTTCGGCGATGTCGACGAACTCGCATCCGCCGTAATACCGCTTGCCGGGATACCCTTCCGCGTACTTGTTGGTAAGCGGAGTTCCCGTGGCCTCCAGGACGGCGGGCGAAACAAAGTTCTCGGAGGCGATCAGCTCGATTTTCGATCTCTGCCGGCCGATTTCCTGAAGGACTGCTTCATAAATCCTGGGATCCGAACGTTTCAGAAATTCATAATCCATGGCCGCACCTCCGTAACTTGTATTAAATGTAATATTAATCCCGGATTTTGTAAAGTTCATCCGGTCCCGGTGCGGATAATTCATGGATTTGTCCATTCAGGTCCGAAAAAGTACGTCCCTTTTCGACGATTTCTCCTATGACGGACGATCGTATGCCGGCCTTTTCCAATCCGGCTGTGACCGTGTCCGGCCGGTCTGTCGCGATGAGCATGCTGCCGCTCGAAATCAGGCGGTACGGGTCCAGTCCGAGGATCCGGCAGATCGCTGCCGTCTGTGGCATGACCGGCACTTCCCTCAGGTCGATCCGGCAGCCGTACCCGCAGGCTTCCGCCATCTCCCATGCGGCTCCCAGGACTCCGCCTTCTGTCACGTCGTGCATCGCGTGCGCCTTGAGCTTCCCGCAAAGGACCCCCTCCTCGGTCACGCTCAGCAAGCCGGAAAATCCGGCGGCCGCGGCGATGTCTTCCGCGTCCATTTCCCCTTCGAGCCTCTCCCCGAAATCGGCCGCAAGGATCGCGCTCCCCTCAAGCCCTGCGCTTTTCGTCATGACGATGCTGTCGCCGGGCTTCGCTCCCGCGGGATCGACGAAATCCCCCTCGTCGGCGTATCCGAACGCGGTGGTGACCAGGACGAAACGGCTGACCGCCCGCGAGATCTCCGTATGGCCGCCCGCGATCTCCACGCCGGCCTGCTTCGCGGCGCCGGCAACCTGGTCGATCACACGGATGAGCTCGTCTTCGGTCGAGTCTTCCGGCGCGATGATCACGACGGTCATGGCTGCCGCGCGGATCCCGCAGCAGGCGATGTCGTTGCACGAAACGGCGACCGCCAGCCTGCCGATCCCCTCCGACGCGCCGGTGATCGGATCCGACGAAACCGCCGTCAATGCGCCGCCCGTCCGCACCAGCCCGCAGTCCAGCCCTGTCCCGGGGCCTTTCGCGACCGGGCTGCCTGTACACGCGGGAAGCCTGTCGAGGACGATCCTGCGCAATGCTTCATCGGTGAGCTTGCCTGTCTTCATACCGGCTGCGCTCTCTGGACCATGACCGTTTCGATATGAGCCAGTCCCCGCTCCGTCATCTCCGCGACATCGAGGGGTTCTTCGCACTGGAGAACATAAGCCAGAGTGGGATGGGTCTTCGGATGCTTCGCGACAAAAAGCGTGCAGCAATCTTCATACGGCAGGATCGATATCTCGTAGGTCCCGATCTTCCTGGCCGTCAGGATCGTGTCATTCTTGTCGGTTCCGATCAAAGGCCTGAATACGGGCATGCGGACGACCTCGCCGGTGCAGGCGATCGCTTCCGCGGTCTGGCTCGCAACCTGGCCGAGGCTTTCCCCCGTGATGAGCGCCTGCGCTCCCGACCGGCGCGCGATCTGCTCGGCGATCCGCATCATCATGCGCCTCATCATGATGACCAGCATGTCTTCCGGGCATTTTTCGCGAAGCTCGAGCTGGATCGAGGTGAAATCGACGATGTGGAGCAGGATCCTGCCGGAATAACCGGAAAGCACCTCGGCCAGGTCCTTCACTTTCTCCTTCGTCCTGTCCCCCGTATAGGGATAGGAATGAAAATAGACCGCCTCGATCTCCATCCCGCGGGATGCCATCATGAAGCCCGCCACCGGGCTGTCGATGCCGCCGGACAACAAGAGCAGGCCCTTGCCCGCTGTCCCGACCGGAAGCCCCCGGAATCCGGCCTTCCGGCCGCTGTACACATAGGCATGGTCGCGGATCTCGACGGAAAGAAGGAAATCCGGATCATGGACATCGACGGAAAGGCTGGCGAACGCGTCGAGGATCTCGCGGCCGATTTCCTCGCAGATCTGCGGGGATGTCCATTCGAATGTCTTGTCCGAACGCCGCGCGTGGACCTTGAAGGTCCGCAGCGACGGATCCTGCGCCAGAAGCTCCGACACAAGGAAGCGGGACATGCTTTTCACATTGGCGACGGATTTTTCGAATTGCAGGGCAATGCTCCCGGAAACGATCCCGAATACCTTGACGACTTCATCCAGAACGGCGTCGAGGTCTCCGCACTCTTCCTGCGGGATGACCCAGATCCGGGACTGGTTCTGCTCGACCGAAAATTTTCCGAACCCGCTGACGCGCCTCTTCAGGTTGGCGATGAGCCGTGCCTCGAATCGGCTGCGGTTGAGCCCCTTGAGGGCGATCTCGCCCATGCGCGCCAGGATGACGGTCCTGTATTCGGGCACGTCTTTCGCGATCACCTGTCGATCCTGCACATCCATATCTTCCTGTCCCTTCGATTCCGGCCGTCCGCAGCCGTACCAGCATTCTATCAAACCGCCCTCCCGAATTCAACCGGACCGCGGTCCCGGCTGTGCTATTTTTTCCTCGGGATTTTCCCGAGGACGCGGCTGAAGATCTCCGCCGCCTCCGCCGCTTCATCCACCGTGTTTTCCGACCCGAAACTCAGCCGGACGGCGTAAAGGGCGGTCCTGTCCGGGATGCCCATGGCCTTCAGCACGTGGCTTACCTTCGCGCTGCGCGAGGCGCACGCGGAAGCCGTGGAGATATAGACTTCCTCCGCCTCGAGCGCGTGAAGAAGGATCTCCGGCATGACGCCGGGGAAGGACAGGTTCAGGATATACGGGCTCCCTCCCTCGGGCGAGTTGAGGATCCAGACGGCGCCGCGTTCCCCGAGGCCCTGCAGGAATACCTCGCGGACCTTCCGTGCGCGTTCGAGGTTTTCCGCGAGATGGCCGGACGCGATCTGCGCGGCGGCGCCGAAAGCCGCGATTGCCGGTACGTTTTCCGTGCCGCTCCGCAGGCCGTTTTCCTGGCCGCCGCCGTGCAGGAGCGGCGCGATACGGGTCCGTGCGGCGGCAAACAGCGCGCCCGCGCCCTTGAGTCCGTGCAGCTTGTGGGCCGACATCGACGCGTAATCGATCCCGGTCTTCGACGGCGCGAACGGGATCTTGCCGAAGGATTGTACCGCGTCGATATGGATCCTGGCATCCGGGCACTGCGCGTCCCGCACCCTGGCGATCGCCGGGAGATCCGTCACGGCGCCGGTTTCGTTGTTGACATGCATGAGGGTGATCAGCCCGGTGTCCGGTCCGCAGACCTGCGACAGCCGTTCCGCGGACACGCTGCCGTCCCGGTCCGGGTCAAGGTAAAGGACGCGGAAGCCCTTTTTCTCAAGCCACGCGCAGCATTCGAGGGTGGCCTTGTGTTCCGCGGAAGATGTCACGACCGTGCCGGGCGACCGCGGATAAGCTTCATGGAATCCCTTGAGGACCGTGTTGATCGATTCCGTCGCGCAGGAGGTAAAAAGGATCTCCTTTTCGCTGCAGCGGAGCGCCGCGGCGATCCTGCGCCGCGCGCCCTCCACGCTTTCATGGGCCGATGTCCCGAGGCGGTGCAGCGACGAGGGATTGCCCTCGAAGGCCCGGATCGTCTCTTTCGCCGCTTCTTCCGCCTCTCTGCAGGGAAACGTGGTCGCGGCGTTGTCGTAATAAATCATGGTCTTGCTCCGATGACCGGCGCCTGACGCGCCGCGCCGGCTACAGGCTGATCCGGCAGCTGTCGCTGCGCAGGGAAGCCCGGATGATTTCACATACCGCGCCGCTCCTGGATGTCAGCACAGAATCCGCACACAGGACCGGCGCTCCCCTCGCGATGTCCAGCGCGCGGGAAGACGCGGGACCTGCCGGTGCGACGTGGATGCTGCACGCGCTCCTGGCGGGAAGGTAGGCGTACCGGTTGGCGGTGATATCCACCATGCTCTTCCCGGACCGGATATCGCTGATCAGGTTCGGAAAAAGGCAGAGCGGGATGTAGGATTCGACATATGCGTAGGCGTTCCCGTCCTCCGCAAGGATCTTGTAAACAAAAACAACGCCGTCCCGCAGGAGTGACGCGTCGCCGAAAGCGCCGGCAATCTCTTCGTCGGGTTTTTCGATGAATCCATAATCCAGAATCTCGTCAGCGCGGATCTCCTTCGCATTGAAAAAGGAAAACAGGGTGCCGGTGAAATTGCGGATCACGTGCCTCGCGCCGCCTGCGGAAACAAATGTGCCCTTGCCCTTGATGATCTGGAGCTTGCCCTCTGAAACAAGCTCAGCGATCGCCTGGCGCACCGTAGGCCGCGAAAGGTCGAGCTCGGCGCACAGGTCGAGTTCCGACGGGATCTTTTCGCCCCTGCGGTATTCGTTCTCCTCGATCTTTCTCAGGATGTATTCTTTGAGCTGAAAATAGAGCGGCACACTGCTGTGTTTGTCAAGTTTCATACCGTCCTCCGTTCCCGATCCCTTTTCGAATATGTTATGACATCATTATATTATAATATCATGAAAAAGGGAACGGATCGTGGATCCGGATCCATGAGATCCTCCGCGGACCTGTGCGCCGGCCGACGCGGTACGCGGGTGCGGTATACCGGAAAATGTCAGTAGATATGCTCGGCGCCACGGTCCCGGATGATGACACGGTTCCCCTCGCCGTCAAAGCGGTCGACATAACCGATGACACGGGCCTCGATATTGAACGAAGCCGCGCAGGAGATGATGTCCCCCGCTGCCTGTTCACCGCAGTAAATCTCCAGCCGGTGCCCCATGTTGAAAATCTGGTACATCTCGTAATCGGGGATCTCGCCGGATTCATAAATCGCTTCGAAAATAGCCGGACGCCCGAACAGCCGGTCTTTGACATACGTGAGGCCGTTCCCGAAATCCCGGCATTTGACCTGTCCGCCGCCCGTGCAGTGGATGATCCCGCGGATGTCCCGGCGGTCCACGTTCTCATAGATCCTCTTCATCACGGGAAGATAGGTCCTGGTCGGCGAAAGGATCGCTTCTCCCACCGTCAGGGTGCTTCCGGGCATCGGGTCTTCGAGTGAAAAGCGGCCGCAGTAGATCTTGTCGGCCGGGATCGTTTCGGAGACGGATTCCGGATAGGACTTCAGGTATTTTCTGGAAAGGAGCATGTGGCGCGCAGCGGTGAGGCCGTTGGAGCCGATGCCGGAATTGATGCCGTCCTCATAGGAAGCCTGCCCGAAGGACGCAAGGCCCACGATCACACTGCCGGGGGTAATGCCGGCGGCATTGATGACATTGGCGGCAGGGAGCCTCACAACGATCGTCGAATCGACGATGATCGTCCTGACGATGTCCCCGACGTCGGCGGTCTCCCCTCCCGTCATCGTGACCCGGATCCCCAGGTCCTCAAGCTTTCCGATCATCCGGTCATAACCGTCGATGATCGCCCGGACACAGCGGCCGTCCACGCGGTGGGCGTTGCGGCCGATCGTATTGGACAGGAAGAAATGGTCCTCGGCGCCCACGGCGAGCAGATCATCCGTGTTCATCACCAGGGCGTCCTGCGCGATCCCTTCAAACCACGAGGGGTCTCCCGTTTCCTTGTACATGAGGTAGGCGGCCGAAGATTTCGTGCCCGCTCCGTCTGCGTGCACCACGCTGCAGTAGCCGGGATCGCCCGACATGTCGGGCAGGATCTTGCAGAAGGATCCCGGATACAGGCCCTTCGACTGGCCGGATACCGCTTTTTTCACATCGTCTTTGGTAGGGGAAACGCCTCGCGAGATGTAGGATTGTGCCGCCATATTGCCTCCCGGGAGATTTTTTGATTTGTTTTCTGAGTAAGTCTGTAAGCCGGGTTCTGTATTGAACAGTCATCTGTCTAGACACATTGTCGCCAATGTGTTCGAGCCACCTCCTTAAGGACGGACGGGCTTCCATATGTCCTTCCGCGGTGTTGCTCCGGGTGGGGTTTGCATGGCCGGGACGTCGCCGTCCCGCCGGTGAGCTCTTGCCTCGCCTTTCCATCCTTGCCTGCCGTGCGGCAGGCGGTTTCTTTCTGTTGCACTTTCCTTGAAGTCGCCTTCACCGGGAGTTACCCGGCACCCTGCCCTGCGGAGCCCGGACTTTCCTCATGCGGGGCCTTTCGGCATCCGCACGCGACTGTCTGGCTTACTCAGAAAACGACTTTATTATAATCGAAACCCCGGCATACGGCAATCGCGATTTCCGGATGACGGCTCCGCAGATGCTCTGCAAGGACCGGAAGAACGACCCGTTCCGTCGCGTCGTGCCCGGCGGCGAGGACCGCGATGCCGCACGCGCCGAAATAAACCATGTCGCGGTGTTTCATTTCGCCGCAGACGATGGCGTCCGCGCCGCTCCCGCGGGCCTGCGCATTCCACTCCGAATCGTAGGAGCCGCCCAGGACGATCACGCGCCGGACCGGCCTGTCGGTATCGAAGTTGATGTGGCATCCCGGGACGTGAAGCTCTCGTGTCACCTTTCTATACAGTCCGAAAAGCGTCAGGTCCCCGCCGGTTCCGAAGATCCTCCATATATCCTGCGCCGAAAGGTCCGGCGGCGTCCGCGCGATGCCTGCGGGATTCCCTCCCCCGCCGGTTCCGTGTGATTCCGGCAGCAGGCCGATCGTCACGGCAAGGGTGTCGTTCACCCCGCCGCGGCATGCGTCGAGATTGGTATGCGCGGCATAGACGGCGATGCCCGCGCGCATGATGTCCGTCAGCAGCTTCTGCCGTGGATCGCCATAATCGATGCGGCGGATCGGGTCAAACAGGAACGGGTGATGGGAGATGCACAGATTCGCTCCCATGCCGAGGCACAGGCGGAAGGCTTCTTCGGTCACATCAAGGCACAGCACCGCGCCTCGGAGTTCTTCGCCGGGATCGCCGGACAGCAGGCCGATATTGTCCCATCCCATCGCCAGGGACGGCGGCGCGAATGCTTCGATCGTTGCGATCATATCCGCTAGGGTCATTTTGCTCCTCCTTCCGATTCCGTGATCCTGACGAGCATCTCGTGGATCTCGCCCACATTCGGCATGCGGCGGCGTTCTTTACCGGCCCGGTCCCTGAGAAAAGCCAGGTATCCCGCGAGGAGTTCCGGGCTGATCCCGGAATCCCGGCCCGTCAGGATGCATTCCAGGAGTTCTTCGCCGATGTAAAGCTCCGCCCGGGACGGATGGCGGATCTCTCCCGTATAGCCTGCCTTCAGGACGACATAGTATTTGCCGCGGTCCAGGACCGGCTGTTCCGACCGGATGCGATAGCCGGATGAAGCCAGAAAAGCTCTCACCTCCGGCTGCGAGCGCTGCGGCTGCAGGACGAGCGTCCCTTCGCGGACGGGAGACTCCGCCAGGATTCGGATGGTCTCGAGTCCGCCCATCCCGGCAATCACGACGCAATCGCCGTTTCCGACCGGGATCCGACCGATCCCGTCTCCTCTGATAAAATCGATCCTGCCGGTCACTCCGTACCGTGCGGCATTCCGCATGGCCGCTTCGAGCGGCCCCTGACGGATATCCGACGCCACCGCACGCGCGCAGACTCCTCTGAGCAGACAGGCGATCGGGATCAGAGCATGGTCCGTTCCGATATCGATCAGCGTGCCGCACGGCGGTATGGCCGCGGCCACCTGCGCGAGGCGGGGGGAAAGCTTCGGCGCCGCGGGGTCAGTCAAGGTAATCCCTCAGCTTCTTGCTCCGGCTCGGATGGCGCATCTTGCGGAGTGCCTTGGCCTCGATCTGGCGGATCCGCTCCCGGGTCACGTTGAACTCCCTTCCGACTTCCTCGAGGGTCCTCGCCCTCCCGTCATCCAGGCCGAACCGCAGGCGCAGCACCTTCTCCTCCCTCGGCGTCAGGCCTTTGAGCACCTCGAAAAGCTGTTCCTTCAGCAGCGTGAACGCCGCCTGGTCGGCCGGGGAAGGCGCATCGTCGTCGGGGATGAAATCCCCCAGATGGCTGTCCTCTTCCTCTCCGATCGGCTTCTCGAGCGATACCGGCTCCTGGGAGATCTTCATGATCTCGCGGACCTTTTCGACGCTCATCCCCATCTCCTGGGCCAGTTCATCCGCTTCGGGCTCCCTGCCAAGTTCCTGGATCAGCTGCCGTTGGATGCGGATCAGCTTGTTGATCGTTTCGACCATATGGACCGGGATGCGGATCGTCCTCGCCTGGTCCGCGATCGCGCGGGTGATCGCCTGCCGGATCCACCAGGTGGCATACGTGCTGAATTTGAATCCCTTCGAATGATCGAACTTATCGACAGCCTTGATCAGGCCGAGGTTGCCTTCCTGGATCAGGTCGAGGAAATGCATCCCTCTCCCGACATAGCGCTTCGCGATGCTGACGACCAGCCGCAGATTGGCCTCGCAGAGGCGGTTTTTGGCATCCTCGTCGCCGTCGAGCATCGCCTGGGCCAGCTCGCGCTCTTCTTCCGCGCTGAGGAGCTGGACCTTGCCGATCTCCTTGAGGTACATCCGGACGGGATCATCCACGCTGACCCCTTCGATGTTCGATATGTCCAGGTCCGTGTCCGTCATGACCTCCTCTTCCATATTGTTATCGGGGATCACTTCGATACCGAGCGCCTCGAGCTTGTCGAATATTTTCTCCGTCTGCTCGAGGTCGATCGCCGATGCTTCGATCACCGCGATGACGTCCTTGTAGGATATCTGGTTGTTCTTTTCCTTCGCCTTGTCCACCAATTCGCCAAGGATCCCTTTTTTCTTCTCCGGCATGTTTTTTCTCCTCCGTTTTCGATTGACATTCGATCTTTCCGGGCGCGCGGTCTCTCCGCAGCGTTCCGGGCCTTTTACGCCTGTAATTTCAATTCGTTGATTTCGCTTGTCAGCTCCAGGATCGTCCTCCGCGCGGCCTCGCGCTGTTCCGGTCCGGCATCCGGCGCGGAAACGACCGCCGCGGCGGCTTCCTTTCGTGCGATCAGCATGCGGATCTTCATCTTGGCGTACAGCCGGAGCGCTTCGGCCGCGGCTTCCCTGCTGTCACCGATGTCCTGCGTTCTCATGCACCCGCTGGCAAAAAGCTCGGAAAGCTTCCTTCCGTTGACCGTCCGGTCTTCGCCCAGCGCCAGTAGAGCGGATGGCGTGAGCCTGCCCTCCGCGCAAAGACCGGCGGCCTCCCGTGCGATCGTCTGCATGATCCCGGGTGAAAAGCTCTGCGGGTCCGGCGATTCGCGCAGGCTGCGGAAAACATCCGGCGCGTAGGTCAGGACGCACAGCAGGTACAGCTCTTCTTTCGTCGCCGTCATCTGTTCCTGCAATTCCTCTTCTTCGCCCGGCGGATCCGCATCGGCCGGCGCCGGATACGCGGCCGGCTCCCGGCTCCTGGAGCGGGCCCCGGCTTCGATCCGCCTGCGGGCTTCGGCCAGCACATTGTCGGACGATACGCCGAGCTTTTCGGAGACCTCCGCGGCGTAAAGCTCCCGGACGACGATATTTTCCTCCGCCGCGAGAACATCACAGGCGCGGTCCTGGTAAGCGATCTTGTCCAGGCGGCCATCGCGCAGAGAACTGCGGTACGCGTTCAGCAGCTTGTAATCCATGAGAGGAAGCGCGTCCCCGATCAGAGCCCTGAAACGTTCCGCGCCGAATCTGCGGATGTATTCGTCCGGATCCTTGGCATCCGGAACGACCAGGACCGAAACGCTGCAGCCCCTGCGCCTCAGGATGTCCAGCCCGCGCAGCGTGGCCGTCTGGCCCGCGGCGTCGGCGTCGTATGAAATGATGACATTTTCGGAAAAATTGCGTGCGAGCATCGCCTGCTGCTCCGTCAGGGCCGTGCCCAGCGAAGCGACGGCAAAGTCGACGCCGGCCTGGTGGATCGCGATCGCGTCCATGTACCCCTCGACGATCAGCAGCCGTTTCTCCTTCGACGACCGGGCCTTGTTCAGTCCGTAGAGATGCCGGCCCTTGACATAGACCGGCGTTTCGGGTGAATTAATGTATTTCGGGACCGAGTCGTCCAGCACCCGTCCGCCGAATGCCACGACCTTGCCGAGATAATCGAAGATCGGAAAGATCAGCCGCCCCCGAAAGAGGTCGTACATCGTGCCGTCCCTGGAGGAAGCGCGCTCGCTTTTTTTAAAAAGGCCTGTCAGCAGCAGCGACGCGTCATCGTATCCCTTGCCCTTCAGGTGCCTGTACAGGCCTTCCCATTCGTCGGGCGCATATCCGAGCCCGAACTTGCGCACGGTGCCGGCGTCGATCCCTCTCTTGACAAGGTAGTCTCTGCCGTGCTTCCCGGCTGGTCCTGTCAGATTCGAATAGTAATAGCGCGCGGCTTCGGTGTTGATTTCATAAAGGCGCTTGCGGAGATCCGCCTTGCGTCTATATTCGATGTCGTCCGATTCCGGCAGGGCGATCCCCGAACGTTCCGCCAGATACTTAAGTGAGTCATAATAGCCGAGCTTTTCGATGTCCATGATGAAATGGATGACATCGCCGCCCTTGTGGCATCCGAAGCAGTAGTAGATCTGCTTGCCCGGTGAGACGCTGAACGAGGGAGTGTCTTCCGAATGGAAAGGGCAAAGTCCGAAAAGGTTCTGCGCGCTTTTCCTGCTGAGCTTCACATATTTTTCGACAACCGAAACGATTTCGTTCCGCTGCCGGATCTCATCGATGATATCCTGCGGGATCAGCCTGCCTGGTGACATCCGTACCTCACAAAAGCGTCTTATACCTATATATACGCTGCAGCGGTCCGGGATTCCCCCGTGGTTCAGATCAGCTGTGTCCCGTTGATCTTGAGCATGAAGGTCAGCCCGAGGTACACGGCCGCGGTCCGGCACATCTTCATCCGGTTGAGAAAAATCTCGAAATAATCCATGATCGGCGAAATCTCCGTGTCGATCTCGATCTCCAGCAGCGCGACCCGTGTCCCGGGCAGGATCTGCAGCGTGGATTTCGTCGCCGCATAATTGACCCGGTCATGGATGTCGAATGATTCTTTGTCCTTGTTCGTGACGCGGGAGCGGTGCACATCAGCTTTGTCCGACAGGATGAGCGCCGCGGCGATCTTGTTGACGGGGATGCCGGCGGATTCGTCGTGATTGGCGATCGCCATCATGACCGTCACAGCATCCCGGCAGTCGAATCCTTTTCGGAGTAGAAAATCATAGGCCAGGATCGCGCCGGTGTCCGGATGGTGCGTGCGGTTGACGGCATTTCCGATATCGTGCAGGTATCCAGCGATCCTGCCGAGCATGACCTCCGCGTCGTCCGATCCGGTGATCGACAGGATCTCTCCGCACTTGTTCGATACCAGCCTGCAATGGCGGAATGAATGCTCGGTGTAGCCGAGCTCGGTCATCTGGATGGCCGAAGCCTCCAGCAGGGCTTTCACCTCGGCGTTTTTCATGATTTCATTGATGTCGGCGGCCATACCGTCTCCTCCTTTTTCACGCATGCCCTGCACATGCCCTGCGCACGTTCTGCGCACGTTCTGCACACACTCGGCGCCTGAAGCACGTCACGCGGCGCGCCTCCGGATCTCTCGCTGACGGGGTCTGCGGCCTCTTCAGCGTTTCCCGGAATATTTCTCTGCGAGCCTGACATATTCCTCCGCATTGGCGATGTTCGCCGCCGCGGCGCTGCCCGGCAACGCTTTTTTGATTTCCGCGGGGATCCCCGCCGCAAGCATCCCGTCCGGGATTACGCAGCCCTGCTTTACGACCGCTCCCGCCGCGATGACGCAGCACGACCCGATGGATGCGCCGGTCAGGATGACAGCGCCCATGCCGACGACGGTCCCGTCGCCGACCGCACAGCTGTGGATGACGGCATTGTGGCCGATGGTCACATCATTTCCGATCACCGCCGGAATGCCTCTGTCGCAGTGGACTGTCGCATTATCCTGGATGTTCGACCGCTCCCCCACCAGGATCCGCGCCTCGTCTCCGCGCAGGACCGCGCCGAACCAGACCGAAGAATCCCTGCCGATCACGACGTCCCCGGCCAGGACCGCATTCGGCGCGATATACGCCGAATCATGGACATCCGGCTGTTTCCCTTCAAATCCGATCCGCATGGGCATCCTCCTCCCGGTCCGCTTCTTCGGCCTTGATCCACAGCGCGCACTCGAGCCTTTTCTTCTGGATCCTGCACCCGGCCTCATACAGCCCGTCGACAGACCCGGTCGAAAAATACGCATTCGCCGGGCAGCCTCCGCTGCAGAAATAACGCGCCCAGCAATTCCTGCACGCCTCCTTCTGCGGAACCAGCAATCCCTTGAATTTCGATCGGACATCCTCCGAAAGAACAACAGGGTCGTCGTGGACATTGCCGAGGCAGAATGCCTCGATCCCCGCGAACTGGTGGCACGGGTAGATGCTCCCATCCGGCGTCACCGCCACGTACTCGCTGCCGACCCCGCAGCCCTTGAGTCTCTTGTAGGAGCAGGGGCCTCCGCTGAGATCCATGGAAAAATGGAAAAACTCGAATCCCTCACCGGCGGCCTTTGCCTCCGAGACGATATGCGCGAGCCTCTCGTATTCCTCGAAAACCGCCGGGAGGTCCTCGTCCCGCAGGCTGAATCCGTCGCTCTCGGGCCCCACGGCGGGCTCGACGGAGACTTCACGGGCGCCGAGCGAGACGATGTGGCGGACATCCTCCGAAAAATCGAGGTTGTGCCGCGTAAAGGTCCCCCTGACATAGTAGGATCCGCCCTTCCGCCTGTCGATAAAACGCCGGATGTTCCGCGATGTCTTTTCGTAGGATCCCTTCCCGGAAATCATCGGCCGCATCGCGTCATGGACCTCGGGCCTCCCATCCAGGCTGAGCACGCAGTTGGCCATGTGGGCGTTGATGAAATCCGTCTTCTCATCGTCAAGCAGCGTCGCGTTCGTCGTGATCGTCAGGCGGATATTCTTGCCGTGAAGCGGCCCCTGCTCCTCGCAGTACTTCGTGAGAGCGACGACCGTCCCCCAGTTCATCAGCGGTTCTCCGCCGAAAAAGTCAATATCGATGTTCCTTCGCGTCCCGGACTGCGCGATCACGAAGTCGATCGCCCTTTCCCCCGTTTCGACGCTCAGGAAGCCCCGGCGGCCGGTGTGGTAATCGCCGGTCCCCGCAAAGCAGTATTTGCAGCGGAGATTGCAGTCATGGCAGATATGCAGGCAGAGGGCTTTGATCTTCGGACCGTCGGGGTAGAAATCGGCCAGATCGTATGTCTGGTCCGGTGAAAAAAGAGTGCCCTCGTCCTTCAAGCTGTCGATCTCGGCGCAGCATTCCTCCGCATCGGCGCGGCCGGCTCCTGTCATCTCCTGGACCGTCCCGATGTCCGGACGGGCTCCTCCCCGGTCGGCATACAGGGCCAGGATCCGGAAAGACAGATCGTCAAGGCTGTGCAGGGAACCGCTCTCACTGTCGAAAGCCAGGTTTCGGCCGCCCATGGTGAATGTATGGACCAATTGGTTCTCCTTTCGATCGCCGGGAATAAAAATAGTGAAAAGCCGCGCTTTTCACTATTTCAGTCCCGTGTCGGTCGGGCGGGCGTTATTTCTCCGCGTATTCGCACTTCTGGTTGGCGACCGTGCAGCTGGTCTTGCACGCGGACTGGCAGGATGTCTGGCACTCGCCGCAGGCTTTGCGGCCGGCAGGCTTTTTCACCCCTGCCTTCGCGATGGTCTTGATGTGTTTCATCATCATGTCCTCCGTATCGATGGGGCCGGTATATGCCGCGCCGCCGGTGTTCATTCGTCGGAATAGGGCTTGTCCACGCTCGAAATCGCGGATTTCTTGAATGTGATGAGCGTGTTCGCGACGCTGGTCTGGATCGTGACTTCGTCGTCCTTGAGATTGACCACCCGTCCGATGATCCCGCCCGTGGTCATGCACTTGTCGCCTACGGCCATGGAATTGATCAGGTCGCGCATGGCCTTTTCCTTCTTCTTCTGGGGGCGGATCATGAGGAAATACATCAGGACAAACATGAGTCCCAGCGGGACCACGAGCTGCAGAAGGCTCCCCCAGCCGCTCACGGGTGCTGCGGCGCCCGAAGCCGCCGCGGTGCTGCTTAATGAGAATAAATGGATCATGGATTCCTCCTAAGGTCTGTCCGTTCCCGAAAGGCCGCGGGGCGTCCCGCCGGCCTTGCCTATGGGTCCTTGAGGCAACGGCAATCTTTTATCCCGACCATCATACCGTACAACGCTTCATTTTGCAATACCATCGAGTCTGCGGGAACGGCGGAGGTTCAGGATTTTTTACGGAAAGCGCCGGCCCGCGCGTAAAACTCGTCCCGGAAATCGCCGAGCCTGTCGCCGCGGATCGCCTCGCGGATTTTCGCCATATGGTCCATCAGGAACCATACGTTATGGTACGAGGTCAGTCTCAGCCCGAACATCTCGTCTGCCTTGATCAGATGGCGGATGTATGCCCGGGTGTAATCCCGGCATACGGGGCATCCGCATTCGCTGTCCAGCGGCGTGAAATCGTCTGCGTACCGCGCGTCCCGTACGATCAGCCTGCCGCGGGATGTCAGGACGGTCCCGTTGCGCCCGATTCGCGTAGGCAGCACGCAGTCGAACATGTCGATGCCGCGGATCGATCCTTCGATCAGGAAGTCCGGCGAACCGACGCCCATGAGGTAGCGCGGTCTGTCCGCGGGCATCAGGGGCGTGACGGTCTCCAGCATTTCATACATCAGCTCCGCGGATTCGCCGACCGACAGTCCGCCGACCGCGTAGCCGGGCAGGTCGAACGATGTGATCTGACGCGCGCTCTGACTGCGCAGAGCAGTATGGGTGCCTCCCTGGATGATCCCGAAAAGCGCCTGGTCTCCGGGCCTGCGGTGGCTCGCCATGCAGCGTTCCAGCCAACGGGCGGTCCGTTCGAGGGATCGGCGCGCGTACGTCTCGTCTGCCGGGTACGGCGTACATTCGTCAAAAGCCATCGCGATGTCGGAACCGAGGTCGTTCTGCACTTCCATGGATATTTCCGGTGTCAGGATGTGCCGGGATCCGTCGATGTGCGACCGGAATCCCACCCCCTCTTCCGTGATGCTGCGCAGGTCGCTCAGGCTGAACACCTGAAATCCCCCGCTGTCCGTCAGGATCGCGCGGTCCCAGTTCATGAACCGGTGGAGTCCGCCGGCCTCGCGGATGATCCGGCTGCCCGGCCTCATCCAGAGGTGATAGGTATTGGACAGCAGGATCCCCGCCCCCGTGGACTTGACTTCCTCCGGGCTCAGGCCTTTCACCGTCGCCTGCGTGCCGACGGGCATGAAGCAGGGCGTCTCGAAACTCCCGTGCGGAGTGTGGAGGATGCCGAGGCGCGCGCCGGTCTGCGCGCATTCTTTGACCGGTTCGTACCATACGGGAAACCTGCCGGCTTTGCAGTCTGTCATGGATCATTTCTCCTTGTGATGAACATGGCGTCTCCGAAGCTGAAAAAACGGTAGCGCCGGGCGATCGCCTCTTCGTAGGCGCGGAGGATGTTCTCCCGTCCTGCGAATGCGCTGACAAGCATGATCAGGGTCGATTCGGGCAGATGGAAGTTCGTGATCATCGCGTCCAGGATGCGGAATCGATATCCGGGGTAGATGAAAATGTCCGTTTCGCCCGAGCACGCGCGGATCCTGCCGTATCGTGCCATCACGGATTCAAGGACCCGGCAGGAAGTGGTCCCCGCCGCGATGATCCGTCCGCCGCCGAGGAGCGTTCCGTTGACCGTATCCGCGGCTTCGGCTCCGACCCGGTACCATTCGGAATGCATCCTGTGGTCCTCGATGCGGTCGGTCCTGACCGGCCTGAAGGTGCCGAGCCCGACATGAAGCGTCACTTCGGCGATCCGGATCCCGGCTGCGGCAAGGTCTTTGATCATCGTTTCCGTAAAATGGAGTCCTGCCGTTGGGGCGGCGGCCGAGCCCGACTCTTTGGCATATACGGTCTGATACCGCTCCTGGTCCTCTGCTCCGAGCTTCTCCCGGATGTAGGGCGGCAGGGGGATCTGGCCCGCGCGGTCCAGGACTTCCTCCCAGATGCCGTCGTAGCGGAAACGGACGACACGGTTTCCATCGTCCTTCACTTCGAGGACGGTGCATCCGAGAAGCCCATCCGCGAACACAGCGGCGTTGCCGGGTCTCATCTTTTTTCCCGGCCTGACGATGGTTTCCCAATCATCCCCTGCGATCCGGCGGAGCAGCAGGACCTCGACCGCCGCGCCGGTGTCCGCGCGCAACCCGAGGAGCCTCGCGGGAATCACGCGGGTGTTGTTCAGCACAAGGCAGTCGCCGGGCCGCAGAAGCCCGGGCAGATCCGAAAAGCGCAGATGTCTCATCGCGCCGCTGTTTCCGTCCAGGTACAGCAGTCTGGAAGCGTCACGCTGCGGGGAAGGGTGCTGGGCGATCAGCTCCTGCGGCAATTCATAATGAAAATCGCTTTTATTCATGGCTTTCCATTATAAAATAAATTGACGATGAAGTATAGACAATGCTATGATTTATACCGTGAAGCAAATGGATGCATCGGGGCCGGGCTGTGTCCGCCGGGTCCGTTTTTTAGGAGGAACGTATGAAGAAATGTGTGTTTACCGGAAGTGCCGTGGCGATCGTGACTCCTTTTGCCGGAGACGGGATCGACTTTGACAAGTTCGGACGCCTCTGCGAGTACCATATCAAGGCCGGGACCGATGCCATCGTGGTCTGCGGCACGACGGGCGAGGCGTCCACCATGCCCGATGAGGAGCACCTGTCCGCGATCGAATTCGTCGTGTCCAAAGTAGCCGGCAGGATCCCGGTCATCGCCGGAGCCGGCAGCAACGACACCCGGCACGCGGTCGAGCTCAGCCGGAAGGCGCAGTCCATCGGCGCCGACGCGATCCTGAGCGTCACCCCTTATTACAACAAGGCCTCGCAGAACGGCCTGATCCTGCATTACGAAGCGATCGCAGCAGCCGTGGATCTGCCGGTCATCCTCTACAACGTCCCGTCCAGGACCGGCGTGAATATCAATCCCCCGACCCTGCGGAAGCTTTCGGCGATCGAAAACATCGTCGCCGTCAAGGAATGCAACCTGGCCCAGGTTCCCGAAATCGTCCATCTGTGCGGGGATGACATCATCCTGTATTCGGGCGAGGACGGGCAGGTGCTTCCGATCCTGGCTTTCGGCGGCAAGGGTGTCATCTCCGTCATGGCCAACATCATCCCCGCCGAGACCCACCGGATGGTACGGGCCTATCTGGATGGCGACTGCGCGGCATCCCGCGATCTGCAGGTCCGGTACATTCCCCTGATCAAGGCCCTGTTCAGCGATGTCAATCCCATCCCGGTGAAGGAGGCCATGAATTTCCTCGGTTTCGGTGTCGGCGAATGCCGGATGCCGCTGTGCGCGATGGCGGAGCCCATGCGGGCCGAGCTTGCGAAGGTCCTTGCCGATTACGGGTTCGGGAGGTGGGACGGATGACACCTGTCAGGATCCTGCTGAACGGCTGCAACGGCCGTATGGGCAAAGTGATTTCCGAAGCCCTGAAGGATGACCCGGCCTGCGTTGTGGCGGCCGGAGCGGACCTGAACACCGTTTCCGCTTTCGGTTATCCCGTCTTCCCTTCGATCTCCGGCTGTGACACGGATTTCGACGTGATCATCGACTTTTCCAACCCGGCAGCCCTTCCCGCCGTTTGCGCATTCGCGCGGGAGAGATCCCGCCCCGCGGTCATCGCGACCACCGGGCTGACCGACGCACACCGTGCGTTGATCACAGAGCTGTCCGCGCATGTCCCCGTCTTTGTGTCGGCTAACATGTCCCTCGGCATCAACATGCTTATCCGCCTGGTTTCCCAGGCAGCGGCCGCGCTTTCCGGCGAATTCGACATTGAGATCGTGGAAGCCCACCACAACCGGAAGCTGGACGCTCCGTCCGGGACAGCCCTGATGATCGCCGACGCGGTCCGGGATGCCGCCGGCGGCGGTCTGGACTATACCTATGACAGGCACCTCGCGCACGAGGCCAGGCCAAAGAGCCAGCTCGGGATCCATTCCATCCGCGGCGGCACGATCGTCGGGGACCATACCGTCTATTTTGCAGGCAAGGAAGAAGTCCTCGAAATCACCCACCGGGCGCAGTCGCGCAACGTATTCGCACAGGGCGCGATCGCCGCGGCGAAATACCTGGTCGGGCTGCCCGCCGGACTCTACGACATGTCGGATCTCATCGCGAGCCGTGCCTGACGGCACCCGCGAAGTTTCGCCTGCTCCGGATCAGTCCCGGTCTTTCCCGTCACTTTCCCCGGGCACCGTATCGCTGAAGATCGGCTCCTCTTCCGGGCCGGCTGCCGCGTTGCCCGCGCTGTCGCCGCCGGATTTCATCGGATCGATCATGTATCGTTTCAGCTGGCGGTAGACGAAGAAATTCGTGACCATCAGGTTCAGCCCGAATGCCACGAAGAAATAATAGAAAATGCTCAGGACGATGCCGACCCCGCCGATAAACATGAATACCAGCGGCAGCACCAGGGTGATGATAAGCGATATCAGCACGATGCCGACATTGAACGGCAGCCGGGCCATCGCAAGCAGCGCCGAGTTCTTGTAAAGCTGCCGGATCGTCAGCTTGAATGTGACCAGCATGGGGTAGATGTACATCTGCATGATCGTGAAGATCAGGGCCAGAATGACGATCGCCCCGCTCAGCGCGCCTTTCACGAACACATTGCTGATCACCTTCGCGTCGGAATAAAAGGAGAAATTGACACTGATGAGGATCACGGCGAGAAAGCTGATGAGGCTCGTGACGGAAGACTGCTTCCAGTTTTTGGACAGATGCTCTTTGAAATCCCCCCAGATGAATGCGTGTTCTTCTCTCGCGTAATTTCTGAACAGATAAGTGATGCCGGCGTGGACCGGGCCGAACACAAAAAGCTGAAGGCCGATCAGCGCGAAGGAGAGGACCAGGATGATCTGGGAGAAAAGAACCGCGGCCGATTCTTTCGGCGAGAGGGCTGCCGCTCCGCTCGCCGCGCCGGAGGAGATCCCGGAAACAGCCCCGCTCACGGCCTGTGACAGGGAAGCCGCAGCCGAAGACAAGGCGGCGGAGGTATCTGCGGCGGACGAGGAGATCCCGGAGCTGAAGAGCTTCTCGAATGTTTCGAGATTCAGAGCCGGGGCCAGCGCGGGGAAAATCTGCGATCCGGCCATCCATGCAACGATCAGGACTGGAATGCTGAACACGATGTACATCATGTTGATCGTCACGATTTTCCAGAACTTTCTGCCGAGGATGGCGAAAAAGGTCTTGAACGGACCCTTGGGCGGCTCATTGAGGTATACGCCGGGACCTTCCTTGTTGTAATCGAATAATCCAAAAAAACCGGCCATTTTTTCTCTCCTTCGTCACAGATCTGCCGTCTGTTCCTCTATTGTAAATCAGGATCGGATGAAATTCAAATGATCCCTGAATTGTCCGATCTCATCCAGAGCTCTTTGGGCCGCAAGGGCGTATTTCTCTTCTTTCCGCATGCCCGGTCCCGTGCCGGCCGTCGCCAGGATCCCGAAATTGGCATTCATCGGAACAAATTCACGGATGCCCGGGTCTGAAATATAACGGGCGAGCGCCCCGGTCATCGTCGCGGAGGAGAGGGCAGGCGGATCCTCGACACCTTTGTACCGCAGCGCGGCATGGATCCCCGCCATCATGCCGGATGCCATGGACTCGACATACCCTTCGACGCCCGTGATCTGTCCCGCGATGTAGAGCCCCGGGATCCGGACAGAGCCGTAATCGCCGCCGATGGCGCCGGGTGAACGCAGATAAGTGTTCCGGTGCATCACGCCGAATTTGACGAATTCGGCACGCTCCATGCCCGGGATCATCCGGAATACGCGCTCCTGCTCCCCGAACCGCAGACGTGTCTGGAACCCCACGGGGCTATAAAGCGTGCCTGCGGAATCATCCTGCCGGAGCTGGACGCATGCGTACGGACGTCTGCCGGTCGATGGATCCGTCAGGCCGACAGGCTTCATGGGGCCGAAGCGAAGTGTGTCTTCGCCCCTTGCGGCCATGGTCTCTACCGGCATGCAGGCTTCGAAGACTTTCATGCTTTCGAAATCATGCATCCCGGCACACTCGGCGCCAAGGAGCGCGCCGACGAACTTCCGGTACTGCTCCCGATCCATAGGGCAATTGATGTAATCGTCTCCGCCGCGTCCATATCGGGATTGACGGAACGCGACCGTCATGTCGATCGAATCCGCTTCGATGATCGGCGCCGCTGCATCATAAAAGTACATTTCTTCCGCCCCTGTCTTGACCCTGATGTCTTCAAAAAGGCGGCCTGAGGTCAGGGGACCCGTCGCGATCACGACGCAGGTGTCTTCCGGGATCTCTTCGACCCTGCGCGTCTCCGTCCGGATCATCGGATTCGAGCGGATCTTGTCCGTGATGTATCGTGAAAAACGGTCGCGGTCCACGGCAAGCGCGTCGCCTGCGGGGACTCTGCAGGCGTCGGCCGCTTCCATGCAGAGAGAGCCGATGCGCCGCATCTCTTCCTTCAGCAGCCCGCAGGCACTGGTGATCCGGGCGGCCTTCAGGGAATTGCTGCAGACGAGTTCGGCAAAGTCCGCCGATCGGTGCGCGGGCGACATTTCGGCAGGCTTCATGTCGATCAGCGACACCCCGATGCCGAACGATGCGATCTGGTAAGCGGCTTCGCAGCCTGCCAGGCCGGCTCCGACAACAGTTATCCCCAATCTATTCCTCTTTCTCATTTTCTTTCACTTCGGATGACCGGCGCTTATTGGACGGGCAATCCCGGTCGGAGCACCGCGGATATGCCTTTCGGCCGAATCTCTTCAGCACCATGTATTTACCGCATACTTCGCATTTCCGTCCTTCGATCGGGAGATCCCAGCTGATGAACGGGCATTCCGGATCGCTGCCCCTTTTATCGCAGACATAGAATTTGCGATTCTTGTATTTCGGCGATGATTTGACAAGCAGGCCGGATCCGCACAGGGGGCATCGGACCTTGACCGCCGCGGCGTCGTCCCGGGTGTACTTGCATTGCGGATAGTTGGCACACGCGATGAACCTGCCGTACCGGCCCTCTTTGTAGAAGAGGTCTCCCCCGCACTCCGGACATTTTTCACCCTCGACGGCAGTCTGGACCGAAACTTTCTCCAGGCGATCCTGCGCCTTGATGATCTGATCGTGAAAAGGCGGATAGAATTCGCCGATGAGATCCGCCCAGCCTTTCTCCCCCGCTTCGACCGTGTCCAGTCTGTTTTCCATCTCCGCCGTGAACTTCAGGTCGACGATATTCTCAAAACCGGACTTCAGCATGCCCGTGACAATGGTGCCCAGCTGTGTGGGAACCAGGTATTTCCCATTCTTTTCGACGTAATTCCGCTCCAGGACCGTGGAGATCGTCGGAGCGTAGGTCGACGGTCTTCCGATCCCCTCCTCCTCCAGCGCTTTGATCAGCGAAGCCTCCGTGTATCTGGCCGGCGGAAGCGTGAACTTCTGCTCGGGAACCAGCTTTTCGCACACAAGCGTCTCTCCCTCCGCAAGCTCGGGGATCCTGTCCTTCGGCTTACGGTCGGCAGCAGCGTCTCCGTCTGCCGCATCCCCGTTTTCCGATGCCGGATCCGGGCTGCTCCCGTTCTCCTGTTCATCTTCGGAAAAATCCTTGAACAGGGCAAGATGGCCTGGGAATACCACCGTTTCGCCGGTCGCGCGGAAAATGCTTATCCCTGCCGCGATGTCCGCCGTGACCGTATCGATCTGCGCGTCTGCCATCTGGGAAGCCATGAACCGGTTCCAGATAAGCTTGTAAAGCCTGTACTGGTCACGGGTCAGCTGTCCCGCAAAATCATCCGGAAGAATGTCGAAATGGGCAGGCCGGATCGCTTCATGAGCATCCTGTGCTTTGTTCTTATTGCTGTATGTCCTGGCCTTGGGAGGCAGATACCTGTCGCCGAAATCCTTGCGGATCATGCCGCGGATCTCGTCGACCGCTTCTGCGGAAGACCGTACGGAGTCTGTGCGGATGTAAGTCACAAGGGCTGTCTGTCCGAGACTTCCGAGCTCGACGCCCTCGTAAAGCTGCTGGGCGACACTCATGGTCTTTTTTGCGCTGAATCCGAGCATCCTGGATGCATCCTGCTGAAGGGTGCTGGTCGTGAACGGCGGATAGGGCCTGCGCTTGCGGCTGCCCTTGCGGACGGATCGGACAATATACGGACTGCCCCCGATCGCGCGCAGGATCTCGTCTTTCATTCCGGCGTCCCGGATCCTGACTTTCGAGATCTTGTCCTTTTCGATATTGCCGACATACGCGGCCTTGAACGGAGACCTCTTGTCAGCCTTGTTCAAATGGGCGGTCAGATTCCAATATTCTTCCGGAGTGAAGCCGAGGATCTCCTCTTCCCTGTCGACGACCATACGGGCTGCCACGGACTGGACTCTTCCGGCAGACAGGCCCTTGCGGATTTTGGCCCATAGAAGGGGGCTCAGCTCATACCCGACGAGCCTGTCCAGGATTCTCCGAGCCTGCTGGGCATTGACAAGATCCATGTCGATCGGGCGAGGCGACTCTGCAGCCTGCTTCACTGCAGCTTCCGTGATCTCGTTGAAAGTGATCCTGCACCGGGAGGACGGATCTATCTTGAGGACCATGGCGAGGTGCCATGCAATAGCCTCCCCTTCGCGGTCCGGGTCGGTGGCGATCAGGACCGTCTCCGAATCCGACGCGAGCGTGCGCAGTTCGCGGATCGTCTTGTCCTTGCCCTTGATGGGGATGTAGGTCGGCGCGTATCCTCTCCGGATGTCGACTCCCATGATATTCGACGGCAGGTCGCGGATATGCCCGACCGAGGCGGCGATCCGGTAATTTCCGCCCAGGTACCGGCCGATCGTTTTCGCTTTTGCCGGAGATTCGACGATCACCAGGGTTCTTTTCATATCGTCAGGTTTCCTTCAACATTTCCCAGAATACGAAGTACGAATAGCTGTTTCTCCTATTTTATACTTGATTTAGAGGGATCTGTCAAAACAAATCTTCCATTCCGGCATTCCACTCGACCCGAAAGTTCTTCGCAGGACAGGATCCCGGATACGGTCTCCACCGGGAGGGAAAGCTCGGCAGCGATCTCCCCGGCGGACATCTCCATATTGCAAAGCAGCGCGAGGCATGCCGCTGAAACCGCTTCCCCGCCATTCGCGGGACCCGGGCTGCCGCCGTCCGCACCGACTTCCGCGATGTCCGGCGAAGACAGCTGCTCGCCGGCGGTAAAAAGCGTCATCAGCATCCGGTATCTCGATCCGGCCAGGTTGGACAGAATATCACCGGCATCGCCGAGAAGATACGCGCCTTCCCGAAGCAGCCTGTGCGTGCCTGCACTCTGCGGCGAAAATACGCTGCCGGGGACCGCATACACATCCTTCCCTTGTTCCGCCGCAAAATCAGCCGTGATCAGCGCTCCGCTTTTCAGTGGCGCCTCGATGACGGCGACGCAATCCGAAAGCCCGCTGATGATCCTGTTTCTGGCAGGAAAACAGGTCTTCAGTGCCCGGGTTCCCGGCGGACATTCGCTCAAGGCCGCACCTTCGGAGACGATCCTGCGCATCAATTCCCGGTTTTCCGGCGGGTAGACGATATCGAGCCCGCACGCCATGACTGCGGCAGTGAAAAGGCCATGGCGGAGCGCGCTTTCGTGGGCCTTGCTGTCGATCCCCCTGGCCATGCCGCTGATGATGCCGATATTCGTCCCGGAAAATCCCGCTACGATCTTTTCCGTCACGTGCGATCCGTACGAAGAAGGATTCCGGGTGCCTACGACAGCGACGCGGCATCCTTCCCCGAGCCGGCCGATCCCATCTGCCGCACAATAATACAGAATGGCCGGAGCTCCTGCGATCTCTTTCAGTTGCGGAGGATATCCGGGTTCCGCGATCGATACCGCCCGAATCCCGATGCCTCCGTAAAGCCCGGAGAGTACCGCCGCCGAATCGGCAGCGCGGCGCACGGCATCCGGCCTCGCAAAACAGGCGCTCATCGCTTTGATCCTGTCCGGCGGTCCTCCGATCCACTCCAGCAGCTCTTTGCGGCCGGCACCGATAATGCCCCGGATCCCGCCGAAATGATCCAGCGTTTTCCGGATCATCGTGCCTCCGATCGAGGCCGTCTTCTGTAATTCCGAGATCCAGAGAGCTCCTGCGAGATTTTCCTTATGCTGATCCATCCTGTTTCCTCCGAAACGCGAGAGCCTGGGCAAAATCTTCCGGACGTACTTCGGCTGATCCGTCATAATCCGCGATCGTCCTTGCCACCCTCACCATCTTCTGGTATCCGCGCACGCTGAGATGAAGCTTGCTCACTGCAAGATCCGCGATCCGGTCGAATCTGCCGTCCAGTTCGAATACCCTCCGGATGGATCCGGACGGGATCCGTGAATTCAAGGAGGGCGGCACGCCGTGTCTTCTGCATCGTGCATACTGGATGTCCCATACCGCGGCGATCCTCTCCCTTATGTCCGGTGAATCGATCCTGTCCGGCTCCCGGATGGTCTCCTTCAGCAGATCGCTGCCGACCCTGAAAAGCTCGACATAAAGATCGATCCGGTCCATCAGCGGGCCGCTGATGGCCCTCATGTACCTGCCGATATCCTGTGGCGGGCATCTGCACGGAGACTGGATATCCCGTTCGAGCAGATTGCCGCATTTACACGGATTCGCCGCGCCGAGCAGCATGAAGTCCGCAGGGTACTCGCAGGTATACCGGTGGCGCGTCAGGCGGATCGTCCGTTCTTCCATCGGCTGCCGGAGCATGTCCAGCACCTCCGGACGAAACTTGTCGATCTCGTCGAGAAACAGGACGCCCGCATGAGCCAGGGTCATCTCGCCCGGCTTCGGGCAAGTCCCTCCTCCTGCCATGGCAGCGACCGTCGCGCTGTGATGCGGAGACCGGAACGGTCTGGCTGAAGGAATGGGCTGCCCGGCCGGCAGAAGTCCGCAGGAACTGTAGATCCTCGCCACTTCGATCCGCTCGTCCTCACTGAGTCCGGGCAGGATCCCGGGAAGGATGCCGGCGATCGATGTCTTCCCGCATCCGGGACTTCCCACCATCAGCATGTTGTGCCGGCCTGCCGCAGCGATCTGGAGCGCGCGCACCGCCATCGGCTGACCCCGGATCGCCGAAATGTCCGGTACCCCGGATGCTGCAGGCACCGGATCCCCATCATCCGCAGCCTCCGCCCCGTCCCATTCGCCGCGTGTTCCTATCAGTCCGATGCATTCCCGGATGCTTTCCACTCCATAGATCCCGATCCCGCGGATGCTCCTCCCCTCGCAAACATTCCCGGAAGGGACGATGATCTTCCTGAAGCCCTCCGACCGCGCCGTCAGGATACGGCTGATCGTACCGGGTATCCTGCGGACTTCACCCTTGAGCGAGATCTCGCCGGCGATGCATACGTCTCCAGGGATCATCCCGATCTGCCGCGACGCAGCCAGGATACCGACCGCGACCGGCAGATCATAAGCGCTTCCCGTCTTGCGGATAAATGCGGGCGCCATGCTTACCGTGATCTTCCCCGCCGGAAATTCGAAGCCGCTGTTGCGGATCGCAGCGTGGACCCTGTCGCGCGACTCCCGGATCGCGCTGTCGCCTAACCCGACGATCTCAAAAGATGACAGCCCCGGCAGGAGCGACACTTCGATCTCGACCTTGACCCCCGATATTCCGAACAGCGCGCAGGAAAAGATCCTGCTGTAACGTATCGCTCCCACTGGCTGCAGCCCCTCCGCTTTTCCCTCCATGATACCCGAAGCCATCCGGGGCCGGATGCTCAAAAAATCCCGAAATTCCGCCAATACCCGGCGGTTTCCGGCATTGCCGTTTCGGCGGCAAACCAGTATAATGCATGTAGCATCAGTTCATTCGGAGGGCATATGCAGTTAGGAATCGTCGGACTCCCCAATGTGGGTAAAAGCACGCTGTTCAACGCGATCACGAAAGCCGGAGCGGATGCCGCGAATTACCCGTTCTGCACGATCGATCCGAATGTCGGCGTCGTAGCCGTTCCGGACAAGCGTCTGGATTTTCTCGCGTCCCTCTATGATCCGGCCAAATACACGCCCGCAGTCATCGAATTCGTCGATATCGCCGGCCTTGTCCGCGGAGCCAGCAAAGGGGAAGGGCTCGGGAACAAGTTCCTTTCCCATATCCGGAATGTCGACGCGATCGTTCATGTCGTGCGCTGCTTTACCGATCCGAATGTCGTTCATGTCGAAGGCAGCCCGGATCCGGAACGCGACATCGCCATTCTCGACCTTGAGCTGATTCTCGCGGATATGGCATGGATGGAAAAGAGGATCGACCGGATCTCCAAGATGGCCAAGGCGCGCGAGCCGGCCGCCGTCGAAGAGCTCCCGCTCCTTGAGAAAATCGCAGCCGCGCTGGAGCAGGGGATCCCCGCGAGACGCCTTGAATATACAGACATCGAACGCCAAAAGATGGGCGAGCTTTTTCTCCTCACCCTGAAGCCCGTCCTGTATGTCGCCAACATCGATGAGAACGACATCGGCCGCCCCGAGAATGCGTTTGTCGCGAAGGTGCGTGCCGTTGCCGCGTCCGAGAATGCCGGGATGGTCATCATCAGCGCGAAGATTGAGGAAGAGATCGCCATGCTGAGCGATGATGAAAAGGCCTTGTTTCTCGAAGACCTGCATCTGGACCAGTCCGGCTTGGACAAAATCATATCGGCAGGTTACCGTCTGCTCGGACTCATATCCTTCCTGACCGCCGGACCGACAGAAGTCCGGGCATGGACCATCCGTAAAGGGACGAAAGCGCCTGCCGCCGCGGGCAAGATCCATTCCGATTTCGAACGCGGATTCATCCGCGCCGAGATCGTATCGTTTGACGACCTGAAAGCACGCGGGAGCTACGCGGCAGCGAAAGAGCACGGCCTCGTCCGCTCCGAAGGCAAAGAATATGTCATGCAGGACGGGGATGTCACCTTATTCCGATTCAACGTCTGACGCAGCAGCGTCTGCCTGAGGAGCGCCCGCAGCCGGAGCGGCCGTCGCGCGCGTCCGGATGCCCCGCATGCCGAGCTGCTCCTCCAGGATCCCCCGGACTTTCACCCTTAATTCATCCAGAGAACCGCTGTTGTCGATGAGGATGTCGGCAATCGCCTCGTACTCTTCCCTCGTCATCTGACAGGAGATCCGCCGACGGGCTTCCTCATTGTCCATTCCGCGCGCTGCGAGGCGCGAAAGCCTGACGGCATCGTCGCTCCAGACGACCCAAACCTGATCGCATATGTCGAGAAACCCCTTTTTCACCGGGATGGGCACATCCAGCACGACCGCCCGGACCTTGCTTTCGCGGAGTTTTTCGACCCTCTCCGCGATCTCGTCCGTCACGTGCCTGTGCACGATCCTGCTGAGCCCATCGAGCGCCTTCCGGTCCTTGAACACCAGGCCCGCCATCCGTTCCCTGTCCAGAGCGCCGTTCGCGTCGAGCACCTTTTTCCCGAAAATCTCTATGATCTCCGGAATCGCCTTGCCCCCGGCCGCCGTCACCGCCCTGGAAATATCGTCGGCATCGATGACCGGCAGCCCGGACTCGCCGCATATCGCGGCGGCCGAACTCTTGCCGCAGCCGATCCCGCCCGTGATCCCGATAACAAACATAGCATCTCCCTGTCCGATCGTCTGCCGCCGTCCGTCCCTCCACAGGAACGGACATCCGGCCGGATCGTCATTCTTCGCCGAACCAGTTTTTGGAAACCTTCACATCCGTAAGCAGCGGAACACGCAGCCGCACCGCCCGCTCCATCGATTCCCTCAGGAAAACCGCCGCCCGCTCGGCTTCTCCCTCCGGCACCTCGAGGATCAGCTCGTCGTGGACCTGCAGGACCAGCCTCGCGCCGCTCCCCTCCGACCTCAGCCGACGGTCGAGCACGACCATGGCGATCTTGATGATGTCGGCGGCCGTCCCCTGGACCGGCGCGTTCATCGCCGCGCGCTCCCCGAACGACCGGATATTGCGGTTCGCGGACTTCAATTCGCCGACATAGCGGCGCCGCTTGAAAAGCGTCTCGACATAGCCGTCGGCATAAGCCTTCTTCAGCAGGTCGGCAAGATAGGGCTTCACGCGCGGGTATTTGCGGTGATATTCCTCGATGTAACGGTGCGCGTCGGCTACGGAGAGATCCAGGTCCCTGGCCAGGCTGAAATCGCTGATGCCGTAGACGATGCTGAAATTGACCGTCTTCGCGGCGGAACGCATGGCCGGCGTGATCATCTCCCTCGGAAGGTCGAAAATTTCCTCGGCGGTGCGCATGTGGATGTCATCGTTTTCGATGAAGGCGCCCGACATCTGCGCGTCTCCGGAAAAATCCGCAAGCAGCCGCAGTTCGATCTGGGAATAGTCGGCATCGGCAAGGACGCAGCCCGGTGCGGCGGTAAAGGCCTTGCGGATCTCCCGGCCGACATCGGTCTTGACCGGGATATTCTGCATGTTGGGACTCGAACTGCTTAGCCTCCCCGTGGCGGTGAGGGTCTGGTTGAAGGTCGTATGGACCCTGCCGTCCGCCGGATCGATGCTCTTGGCCAGGCCATCCAGAAATGTCGATTTGAGCTTGCTCCGTTCGCGGTAGTCCATGATCTCCCGGATGACCGGGTGCATCCCGTAGAGCTTTTCCAGTACGTCGGCACTTGTCGAATAGCCGTTTGGCCCTTTCTTCCCTGAAGGCAGCCCCATCCGGGTGAAAAGGACCTCCCCGAGCTGACGGGGCGAATTAATGTTGAACATTCCGCCAGCGTGTTCGTAGATCCGGCTCTCCAATCGGGCGATCTGCCGGGTAAACTCACCGGAAAGGTCCGACAGGACCTCCGGATCGACCCGGAAACCCGTCCGTTCCATCTCCGCGAGGATCCTGACCAGCGGCATCTCCACATGCAGCGCAAGGAGCATCTGGCCACGCTCTTTCAGCAGCGTCGCCTGGTTCGCGGCAATCTCGCAGAGGATGGACAAGTCGTAGCGATCTTTAGCGGAACCCTCCGGCTCCTCCTGTTCATGCCCGGGCAGATCAAAAAGTGTCTGCTGGGAGGCGGCAGGCTTTCCGGCGAAATATTCGGGGTGGTATCCATTCCGCAGGCCGGCTCCGGCCGCGATACGGTCAAAGGAAGCCTCACTCTCGGCCTGGTTGAGAAGATAGCCCGCCACCGCGACATCGAAAATCGGGAAATCGCAGACAGGTGACCCGGCCTCCCGAAGGACCTGCTTCATGCCGAAGCCGACGATCCGGATGCCTGCATGACCCGCGAGATCGAACAAGGCAGGATAATCGGACCGTTCCAGGAGATGGAAATCCGCATCGCCGAGGTCGAGCAAAGCCCTCCGGGGTGAAATGCGGTGAAGGCACAGGAATTCCCGTCTGCCCGGCTGGAGGATCTCTTTCATTTCGTCTGTAAAATAGGACGGCGGGATCCCGCCGGCATCGATCAGCCTGTCGGCATCCTCGTCCGCTGTCCCTTCGGGAAATCGGTACAGGGGCGCCGTCCGGATCCTGTCGGCCAGCTCGCGGAACGGCGCCTTGCGGATGCCGCGCCGGAGGATCGCTTCCGAGGTTTGCGCGCCGTCGCCGCCGGCTGCGCGGGCCGCTCCGCCCAGGTCAAGCTTCTGGATCAGGGAGCGGAACCCGAGCCGCGTGAAGAGCTCCAGCATCCTCTGTTCATCCGGATGCCGGTCCTTCAGTCCTTCGATCACGCCGGACAGGTCGATATCCCGCCGGATGGCCGAAAGGGTCCTCGACAGGAATGCCATTTCCCTGTTTTCCTCCAGCTTTTTCGCTGCGGATCCCGGGATCTCCCCGATCGATCCGTACAGGGCCTCCAGGGAGCCGTACTTCGAAATCAGTTCCGCCGCACCTTTTTCCCCGATCCCCCGGACGCCCGGGATATTGTCCGACGGATCCCCCATCAGGGCTTTCATATCGACAAACTGAGCCGGTGTCACCCGGTACTTCTCTTTCACCGCGTCGGGATCCATCGTTTCCGTGACCGTGCCGCTGTTCCGGGTAAATGGGATCAGCAGAGTCGTCCCGCCGCTGACGAGCTGCAGATCGTCCTTGTCGCCGCTCAGGATAAAGGTGTGCCAGCCGTTCGACTCCGCGCGGTTCGCTGCCGAGCCGATCAGGTCATCCGCCTCAAACCCCTCCATTTCGAGCCTCGGGATCCCCATGGCATCGAGGATCTCCTTGAGGAGCGGGATCTGGACAGCCAGGTCGTCGGGCATCGGCCTGCGAGTCGCCTTGTACTCCGCGTACAGCCGGTGCCGGAACGTCGGAGCCTTGAGATCGAAGCATACCAGCACCCTGTCCGGCTTCAGCTCCTGGAAATATTTGAAATACATGTTTAAAAAAACGAACAAGGCGCCTGTGGGCGTCTTGTCCGGCGCTGTCATGGTGTTTCGCCCGGCCAGTCCGAAATAGGCTCTATTGATGATGCTGTTCCCGTCTATCAGTAAGAACGTCTCAGCCAAACGGTTCACCTGCCGATCGAAAGAATCAGAAATGAGGCGCCATACGGCTCCATGGCCGCGGCCATGGAAAAGGCACCGTCGCTCTCACCGGTATATTCTACCAGTTTTTGCGTATTCTCACCACTGATTATTTCGATATCGGCAGCAATACCGGCCTTGGCCATAAGGTCCAGGAATTTTTCTTTATAGGAAGCGATGCTTCCTTCGGGGTATGCGAAAATCCCGACATAGGAGTGAGCGGGATCTGCATATTCCTGACTGCAGATCGCTTCACTCTTCAAGAAAAGGTACACTGACTCATTATCACCCTCGAGCCATGCATAATCCGATCCGCTGAAATATGTGCGGCCGTCGTCCGCCGCAGATCCTGCATCCGCAGAACCGCCGGATGTGACGGCATCAGCCGATGACCATGGGACTGACGCGGAAAAAGAAGGCTCGCCCTGGGCATCCGAACCATACTTCTCATTGCTGCCGGCCGATGACCCGTCCTGGATCGGAACGGATGACACCGTCCCGGCATTCTCCTCGGGCTGTGTTGTGTCTTTCGCCCGTGAAGTGCTGTCCTGAGCCATTTCGGCATCGGACAGATCCTTCAGCGATCCGTCATCGGAAGACAGTGCCGCGGGGGTGCCGTTCATCGAGTCCATCGATGCCTTGAATCGTCCGATCAGCCCGGAAGATGTGAAAAGCAGGGCTGTCGTCATGATCACAACGGCCGCGGCCGCTCCCGCATACGCTGAAAACTTCCTCGAGGAAAGAAATGCAACCAGGCCTTCCCGGCGGGATGAGCTCTCCGCTGCGTCGGCTGTCGCGGCGGTATCGCGGACAAGCCCGTATTCTGACCGGAGTGCCTGCTTGAGCGCTTCTTTCGATCGTTCGATCCGTTCGGGCGCGATAGCCTTGAATGATTCTGCTTCGGCATCGGCAGCGCGTGAAGTGATCCGCTTCGCGAGGGAGGAAACCGCAGCCAGATGGCGGCATTCCTCGCAGGTCCGCATATGTTCTTCGAACCGCGCGGACTGATCTCCGTTCAGCGTGCCGTCCAGATACTCGGCGATCACACCGTAATCGCCGGTCCTGCAGCAACGCTCGGGCCGGTCGTCGTGTATGGATTTTGGATCATTGCGAATTCTCATTGGATCTCTCCGGTATACTCTGGCGTATTCTATTGACACAGATTATACGTGTCTTCCCCTCAATTGTTCCCGTTCCAGTCTGCAGTTGATACCTGTCATACGGATATCCATGGTCGTCCGCAGATCAGGATGAATACAGATCCTCGGAAGAGGCTGCCTTAATGAATGCCGCCCTCGCGCGGGCAAGTCTGGACTTCACGGTGCCTTCCCCGATCTGCTCGATCTCCGCGATGTCCTTGTAACTCATCCCGCGGATGTCG
>CAZDPQ010000011.1:0-35668 GCA_964507305.1 uncultured Oscillospiraceae bacterium | reverse complement strand
TATCGGAGCTGAACGCCCAGACCAGCAGCATGATGAATCCCACCACCGGGATGCCGGTGATGATGAACATCAGAATGTAGCTGCCGACGCTGAGAGGCTCATCCCTGCCCGGCTGGGGGTAGGGGGCGTAGGCGGGGGCCGGTACGGCCTGGGGCGCGGGCTGCGCGTAGTTTACCGCGGGGGCTGAGTAAGTCTGCTGGGGCGCGGCCTGCTGGGCCTTGCCGCAGGACTGGCAGAACGATGAACCGGGCTCCATCGCCGCTCCGCAATACTGACAGAATTGGTTTGCCATGGTCGATCCTCCTGATAAATATATTGAGCAGATAAATTGGAAAAAGTATGGTTCTATGATATCATAAATCCATTCTTTTTCACAAATATTCCGACGCAATTTTTCGTCGCGGGATCATGTCGCAGGGGGATGGAAAATGGACAGGGGATCGTTTCGGAAATGGATCACGGATAGCGGTCCGGTGATCCTGGACGGAGCTTCGGGGACCCTGATGCAGGAGCGCGGGATGCCCCCGGGCAGCTGCCCCGAGACGTACGCGGCCGCGCATCCCGACCTGCTGGAGGATATCCAGAGGCAATATTATGAGGCCGGCTCGGAGATCGTCTACACCTTTACGTTCGGCGGGACCCGCACGAAGCTGGCCCGGCACGGCATCGGTCCCGGAGACGTGCCGGAGATCAACCGGACGCTCGCGTCGGTCTCGTGCCGGGTGCGCGATGTGATGCGGTCGCGGTATCCGCACCGGCGGTTCCTTGTCGCCGGAGACCTGGCGCCTGTGGGCGAATTTCTCGCGCCGGCAGGCGACATGAGCTTCGACGAATTGACGGACATATACCGCGAACAGGCGCGCGCTCTCGAGGAAGGCGGTGTCGACCTGTTCGTCGTCGAGACGATGATGGATCTTGCGCAGACGAGGGCCGCGGTCCTCGCGATACGTGAGGTTTCGGCGCTTCCGGTCATCGCCTCGATGACGTTCGACAGGGGCAGGACCCTTTCCGGCAATACGCCGGAATCCGGACTCGTGACACTCGGGGCGCTGGGGGCCGACGCGTTCGGTGCGAACTGCTCCACGGGCCCTGATGAGATGATCGGTACGATCGCGAGACTGCACGGATTTTCGGGTCTTCCCATCATAGCGAAGCCGAACGCCGGCATGCCTGCCGTGATTGCGGGGAAGACCGTTTTCCCGATGGGCCCGCGCGATTTCGGGGATGCCGTTGCAAAGCTTGCCGGCGCGGGGGCGGATCTGGCAGGCGGGTGCTGCGGGACGACGCCGGAGCATATCCGGGAGCTGGCGGAACGGATCCGGTCCGGATCGCCGGCGAAAGCGGGGGGCCGTTCCGGCGGGAGCGGATACGCGGAAGGTGGCGCCGTGCCGGCCGGCACACGGGAGACCGGCATCGGGGAGTACATTGCTTCCTGGTGCAAGGTGCACCGGGTGACGGAAAAAACGGTTTTCGCGAAAGCGGCATGCGGCGACCCCGCGGACCTTGCCGACGCAGTCACGGACGCCGAGGCGGAGGAGCCCGACTGCATTCTGGTGGATTTTGATGCCTTCGGCCCGGCCGGAGGGGAGCGGCTGCGCGCGATCGCCGACGCTTTATCTGCGGCGGGCATGTCCTGCCGGACCCCTCTGGGCGTCCGGACAGAGGATTCCGCCCTCCTCGAAGCGGCCGCGAAGACCTATGCAGGCCGGCTGCTCTATGCCGCCCCCGCATCGCTGTCCGGGGAGATATCGGACGTTGTGGACAGATACGGGATGCTGTCCGTGCCGATCCGGCTGTGAAAGCGCCGATTTTTCAGGCGTTCCGGTCCCCGATATTGCCTTGAAGCGGCTTCCGGGGGTATAATAATAAGTCAAATTCAGCATTTGCACCCGATCACGGAGGGAGAGGTTATGGCGACCATTTTCAGCGACACATCGAGGACCTTCAGCGAATACCTTCTGATCCCCAACCTGACGACCGAGCAATGTGTTCCCGACAATGTCAGCCTTCGCACACCCATTGTCAAATACCGCAAGAATGTCGAAGAGAGCCCGGTCTCGCTCCATATCCCGATGGTATCCGCCATCATGCAGGCCGTGTCGGACTCGGGGATGGCCATCGCTCTCGCAAAATGCGGAGGGCTTTCGTTCATATTCGGTTCCCAGAGCATCGCGGGCCAGGCCGAGATGGTGCGCAAGGTCAAAAAGTACAAGGCCGGGTTCGTGACGAGCGATTCCAACCTATCCATCGACGCCGTGCTGGAGGATGTGATCGAGATTAAAAAAAAGACCGGCCATTCGACCATGGCGGTCACGCATGACGGGACTCCGAATGGAAAGCTGATGGGGATCCTCACCAGCCGGGACTACCGGCTGAGCCGGACGCCGCCGGACACGAAAGTCCGGGACCTCATGACGCCGTTCGAAAAGCTGATCTACGCATACGAGGGTACCACGCTCAAGGAAGCGAACGACATCATCTGGGACCACAAGATCAACCAGCTCCCGATCATCGACCGGGACGGTAACCTTGTCTCCATGGTTTTCCGCAAGGACTACGACGAGCACAAGGAAAATCCCGACGAGCTGCTGGACACGCACAAGCGCTATGTGACGGGAGCCGGCATCAACACGAGAGATTATGAGGAGCGGGTCCCCGCGCTGCTGGAAGCGGGCGCAGACATCCTCTGCATCGATTCGTCCGACGGATTCAGCGTCTGGCAGAAGAACACACTCGAGTGGATCAAATCCCGGTACCCGGAAAATGTCTATGTAGGCGCCGGCAATGTCGTCGACGCCGAGGGCTTCCGATACCTGGCCGAGGCGGGAGCCGATTTCGTCAAGGTCGGGATCGGCGGCGGCTCGATCTGCATCACGCGGGAGCAGAAGGGCATCGGGTGCGGCCAGGCATCAGCCGTGATCGCGGTGAGCAGAGCGCGCGACGAGTACTTCAAACAGACAGGCATCTACATCCCGATCTGTTCCGACGGCGGGATCGTGTACGATTACCACATGACCCTCGCGCTTGCGATGGGCGCGGATTTCCTGATGCTCGGCCGGTATTTCGCCCGGTTCGACGAAAGCCCTTCGCGCAAGCTGATGATCAACAAGAATTATGTCAAGGAGTACTGGGGCGAGGGATCCAACCGCGCGAGGAATTGGCAGCGCTACGATGACGGCGCGGGCAGCCGTCTCGCGTTCGAGGAAGGCGTGGATTCCTATGTGCCGTACGCCGGCAAGCTCAAGGACAACCTCGACATCACCCTCGCCAAGATGAAAGCCACCTTCTGCTCCTGCGGATCCATGTCGATCGAGGAATTCCGGAACAGCTCGAGGCTCGTGGTGGTCTCTTCCACCAGCATCATCGAGGGCGGCGCGCACGACGTGATCCAGAAGGAAAATGATATAATAGGATAAAAAAGGATACCGGGGGAACGCGGGGACGGATACCGCGGGGATCGCCGGAGGAGAATCGAAAGGGGTACAGTATGCCGGAAACCAAAGTGTATGAAATGACGTATGAGGGGATCAAAAAGCTTGAGGATGAGCTCGAGCTCCGCAAGGTCGAGACCCGGTCGGAGATCGCCGAGAGGATCAAGCAGGCGCTTTCCTTCGGGGACATTTCCGAGAATTCGGAGTACGATGATGCCAAAAATGCTCAGGGCGAGAATGAGGCAAGGATCCTCGAGCTGGAGAACATCCTCAAGCACGCCAAGGTGATCGAGGAGGAGGAGATCAGCAAGACCAAGGTCAAGATCGGCGCGGTCGTGCGGATCCGCGACGAGGAGACGGGCGCCGAGAGCTCCTACACCCTGGTGAGCTCCAAGGAAGCGAACATGTTCGAGAACAAAATCTCGACCGATTCCCCGGTTGGCACCGCGATCCTCGGCAAGAGCAAAAACCAGGTCGTCGACGTCAAGACCCCTTCCGGGACTTTGAAGTACCGGATCATGAAGATATCAAAGCCCACGGCATGACGCGGGCGGACACGGAGAGAACAGACCAGATGGGTAAGGACTTAACGGAACGCCAGGGGCCGGATGTCGCCGCCGCGCCGGCCGACGAGGCAGAGACGCATGAGCAGATGCGCATCCGGACGGCCAAGCTCCAGGAGCTGAAGGACAGCGGCGCGGATCCTTTCCTGAACGTCCTTTACGATGTGACGGCGTTCAGCGCGGAGATCCTGCGGGATTTCGAGACGCTCGACGGCAGCGAGGTATCGGTCGCCGGCAGGCTGATGAGCCGGCGCGGCATGGGCAAGGTGTCGTTCTGCGACCTTCAGGATAGTCTGGGCAGGATCCAGATTTTCACGAAGATCGACGCCCTGGGCGAGGAAGCGTACGAGCAGTGGCAGAAGCTCGATATCGGCGACATCGTCGGCGTCCGCGGCAAGGTTTTCCGGACGCAGCGGGGCGAGATATCGGTCCTCAGCCAGGGCTATGTCCTGCTGGCCAAGTCCCTGCGCCCTCTGCCGGAGAAGTTCCACGGGCTCAAGGACACCGACACCCGGTATCGCCAGCGGTATCTTGACCTCATCGTCAATCCGGAGGTCCGCCAGACCTTCGTCAGGCGCAGCCGGATCATCCGGGCGATCCGCTCCTATCTCGACGAGAGGGGCTTCCTCGAAGTGGACACCCCGATCCTGAATACGATCCCCGGCGGCGCGGCGGCGCGCCCGTTCGTGACGCACCACAACACGCTCGACATGGACATGTACCTGCGCATCGCGCCCGAGCTCTACCTGAAGCGCCTGATCGTCGGCGGATTCGACAAGGTCTACGAGATGGGCCGGCTGTTCCGCAACGAGGGCATGTCCGTCAAGCACAACCCCGAATTCACGACCATCGAGCTTTACCAGGCATACACCGATTACCGCGGCATGATGGACCTTACCGAACAGCTGATCGCGCACTGCTGCATGACCGTGAACGGCACATACCGTATCTCGTACCAGGGCACGCCGATCGACCTGTCGCCGGCGTTCCGGCGCGTCACGATGCTTGAGCTCATCCGCGAAGAGACCGGCGTGGACTTCGCCTTTCTCCCGGACGCGCGGGCCGCGGCCGAAGCGGCGAAGGCCAGGGGCATCGAAGCCGCTCCGGGCATGTCGAAGGGTGACATCATGAATCTCTTTTTCGAAGCGTTCTGCGAAGAAAAGCTGATCCAGCCCACGTTTGTCTGCGATTATCCGATCGAAGTCTCGCCGCTGACCAAGCGCAAGCCCGGCAGCGACGGCCTGACCGAACGGTTCGAGCTTTTCATCGGCGGAAGGGAATACGCCAACGCCTACTCGGAGCTCAACGACCCGGCCGATCAGCGGGAGCGCTTCGCGCAGCAGCTGCGCAGGCGCGAGTCGGGGGACGAGGAAGCCAACATGCTGGACGAGGATTTCTGCCAGTCCCTGGAATACGCGATGCCGCCGACGGGAGGCCTCGGAATCGGGGTCGACCGGCTGATCATGCTGCTGACCGGCAGCGCGAGCATCCGGGACGTTTTGCTTTTTCCGACCATGAAGCCTGTCAGGCAATGACACGGACGCCCCGCCCGGGGCATGCGGACGCCCTCTGCGGACGTCCCGCGGGAACGGCAAGGTGATTGCGATGATGACGAAAAAGGAAGCACTGGATATCCTGGGACTGCATGAGAATGCCCTGGCGACCGACATCGAGATCCGCTACGCGACGCTGGTGAAGCGTTACCGCGCAGAGCAGGACAACGAAAAGCTCGAGGAGATCTCGCTGGCGTACAATATCATTACGGGCCGGTATGTCGAGCCCGTGAAGGAAGATCCCGCGATGCTGAGGGTCGTCTTCGGCAAGACCCGCAGAGAATGGAGCAACATCTGGCTTTACGGCAAGTGGAAATTCCTGGGGATCGCCGTTGCCGCCGTTTTCGTATTCTACCTGGTCTACACGGTCGCTACCAACAGGCCCGGCGATTTCAAGCTGGCGGCGGTCGGCGAGTTGTACGTCGAGGACTCCGAAGTCCCGTCCGACTATATCCTTTCGCTGTTTCCCGATTTTAAAAAGATCGACGTGGCGACCGCTTTTCTAGGATCCGCTTCGTCGGCTTTCGACGCGGCAGCCGAGCAGAAGGCCATGATCCTGGTCAGCATATCGGGAGAGGATGTCATCATCCTGGACAAGGCCAGTTTCGAGCGTTACGCGACGCTCGGCGCGTTCATGGACCTGGGCAGCCTGTACGGCGAAGTGTCGGCTTATCCGGAAGCACAGGGGCTGTCCCTCGCGCCGGTGCTTGCCTCGGCGGAAGACGGGAACGGGCAGCCGGGCGCGGAGAAGACCTACGGGATCGACCTGAGCTCGACACAGCTTCTGTCGGCCATCGGGATATACGGCAGGGAGCAGATCGTCACCATCAGCGTCAAGTCCTCCAAGCCCGACGCGGCCGCGGATTTCGTCCGCAGGCTGATCCGGGATGCCGGCACGCTGCTTCCCGAAGTGACGCCGCTCCCGTCCGCCACGCCGACTCCGTCTCCCACACCGGTCCCGTCGGCGACTCCGGTCCCCTGACCGCCCGGCGGATCATCCCGCCGGCAGACCGCCTGCCGCGAAACAAATCAACCTTTCCGGATCCCGCCGGGATCCATCCCGACAGCACGGTAGAGCGCCCGGACCTCTTCATCATCCAAAGGCCTGATTTCACCCGGCGTGAGATCGCCCGGCAGACGCACAGGCCCCACGGACCGCCGCTCGAGGCGGCATACGGTCCCGCCCAGCGCTTTCATCATTCGTTTCACCTGATGGTATTTGCCCTCGCGGATCGTCAGCAGGCCGGCGTGCGGCGCCAGGATCTCGAGAAAAGCCGGCGCGCAGGGCTTTTCGCCCGCAAGCCCGATGCCTTCCGCGAGACGGCTGACATCACCGGCACCCAGGACCTTGTCCTCTTCGACTTCGAAATAGTATGTCTTGTCCACGTGCCAGGAAGGTCCGGTCAGCCGGTGGCACAGGGTGCCGTCGCTTGTGAATAAAAGGAGGCCGGTCGTATCGATGTCGAGCCTGCCGACGGGGAAGATCCCGGCTGTCAGGAGATTGGGCGGAAAAAAGGACGCGACGGTCGCGTGACGCGGGTCGTCGAGCGCGGTCACGAATCCGGCCGGCTTGTGGAGCATATAATGGAGATAGCGGGAGACACGGGCTTTTTCGCCCCCGATCCCGATCGACGGAAGGGCCTCCTCATCGACATGGAACGCACAGTCGGTGACAGTCCGGCCCCCGACCGTCACCTGTCCGCTCCGGATCAGATCCTTCACGAACGTCCGCGAACCGTATCCGGAATTTGCCAGCAGCCTGTCCAGTCTCATGGCACTTATTATATCCCAAAACCGCGGAGGCCGGGAAGGTTTCCCGTAAAAACGGCGGTGCGGCAGTAGGAACGGACGCGGTTATGGAGTATAATGGTAAAAACTATTTGAACCCGAAACGGAGAGAGAACTTCATGGACAGCAGATACGGCATCCAGGCCGACACCCATTGCCATACGGTCGCCAGCACGCACGCCTACGGGACGATCGGGGAGAACGCGGCCGCGGCCGGAGCGTGCGGACTGAAGGCCCTTGCGATCACGGACCACGGGCCGGCGCTGCCCGACGCGCCGCATCCCTGGCATTTTTACAACATGCGCGTGCTGCCCGCCGAGATCGGCGGGGTGCTGATCCTGCGGGGAGCCGAAGCCAATATCCTTGACACGGCCGGCAGTCTCGACTTCGGGCCGGAAGACCTCGAGGCGCTCGACTGGGTGATCGCGTCGCTCCATTACCACACATTCCGGATCGCGACACCCGCGATCCATACGGAAGCTCTGATCGCCGCCGCCTACAACCGCCATGTCGATGTCCTCGGACATCCCGACGCGCCGGAATATCCGGCCGATGCCGAAGCGGTGGTCCGAGCATGCCGCGAGACCGGAACGTTCATCGAAATCAACAACAGCTCCTTCGCGGTCCGCAAGGGCTGTGAGGGGATCATCCGGCAGTTCGCGCTCGAATGCATGCGGCAGGGCGCTCCGGTCGTGGTCAACTCGGACGCGCATTGCCCGTGGGACATCGGCAGGATCGACAAGGCCGCGGAGCTGCTGGCATCCATCGATTTTCCGGAAGAACTGGTCTTCAACCGGGACGCGGCCCGGTTGGCGGAGCACATCGGCAGGAAGCACGGGAGAGATGTGTACAGCCGCGGACTCGCGTAAGGCGCGGACGGAAGCGGCGGCAGGAGGAGAGAAGGAACCGGTATGGCGATATTGGAAAATCACGTCCAGGTCACTCTGAACGAACTCGAGAAGAACATGACCCGTTTCAAGCTCGAAGACTTCATTGCCCAATGCGAAGAGAACCTCGACCGTCAGATCCGCGGCATCGCGGACCACGTTGCAGACAATCGGCGGATCCGCGCGATATTCATCTCCGGACCGACTTCTTCCGGCAAGACCACGATCAACGGGAAATTGGGCCGGACCCTGAACGACAGGGGGATCGCGACCGTCCGGATCTCGCTGGACGACTATTACCTGTCCCGCGAATTCAAGACCGACGAATACGGAAGACACAACTACGAAAGCATCGACACCCTCGACACCGGACTGATCCGGACCCAGCTCGGGCAGTTGATTTCCGGCGAAACGGCCAGGATCCCGTATTTTGATTTCATGACCAAGACCCGGGTCGAAGAGAAAGCGAGGGAGACCCGGCTCACGGACGAGGGTGTGCTCCTGGTGGAAGGGCTGCACGGCCTGTCCGGCACCGTAGCCGGCAGCATCTCCGGCGACCGGTGGCTGGGCGTTTTCATCATGCCGTACGCCACGCTCAATGACGATTACAAGCTGCTGGATTCGCGGGACATCCGGATCCTCCGCAGGATCACGCGCGACACGCTCAACCGCGGCGCGGACGCGCTGGCGACCATCGACTACTGGCCCATGCTCGACCGCGCGGAGGGCGCGAGCTTCCCCGAATACCTCCGGAACGCCGACATCTACATGAATTCCGTCCTGCCGTATGAGTTCTACTGCATTCCGCCGATGGCCGCCTCCATGATCGAAAAATCCATGGCGGACTATGCCGCCGGGATCCGCTATTCCTCCCGGCTGACCAGCCACGGAGGGCTCGCGCAGCCCGATCTCGCCCTCGCGGAGGCGCGCAGGCTGCACAAGGCCGCGGATATGCTTCCGCAGGCCGGACTCGACGTGGTGCCGCCCGGGTCGCTGCTTAACGAGTTTATCCGCCGGGGGGATTGAAAAAGGCCCGCGTTGCGGATACAATCTGTACCATCAGCCGATGGAACATGCACCATCGGGGAGAGGAGACCCATATGCCGATACGCATCCCGGACAATCTGCCGGCCTTCGACATCCTCGAGCATGAGCTTGTGTTCGTGATGCCGGATACCACCGCGTTCAAGCAGGACATTCGTCCGCTGAAGATCCTGATCCTCAACCTGATGCCCACCAAGATCACGACCGAGACACAGCTGCTGCGCGTCCTGAGCAATACCCCGCTGCAGGTCGAGGTGGACCTGATGATGACGTCGACCTACCGGCCGAAAAATGTCTCCGACGACCATCTGATCAATTTTTACGAAACCTTTGACGATGTCAGGGATAGAAGATACGACGGCATGATCATCACCGGAGCGCCGGTCGAGAACATGCCGTTCGAGAAGGTGGCCTACTGGGATGAGCTGGCCCGGATCATGGAGTGGAGCAAGACCCATGTCTATTCCACGCTGCACATCTGCTGGGGAGCGCAGGCAGGCCTTTACTACCACTACGGCGTCCCGAAATACGACCTTCCCCGCAAGATGTTCGGTATTTTCCCGCATGGATACCGGTGGAACAAGCCGGTCAAGCTCTTCCGGGGATTCGATGACATTTTCTACGTCCCCCATTCCCGGCATACCGAAGTCCGCCGGGAGGACATCGTCCGCATCCCGCAGCTGAGGCTGCTGTCCGAATCCGAGGAGTCCGGGGTATTTGCCGTGTCGGACCTGACGGGCCGCAAGATTTTCATCACCGGCCATCCGGAATACGATCCCGAGACATTGAAGACCGAATATCTGAGGGATCTGTCCAGGGGACTGCCCATCGGCATGCCGATGAATTATTTCCCGGACGACGACCCGGAGCAGCCGCCGGTCGTCCGCTGGAGAAGCACGGCATATCTCATGTTCTCCAACTGGCTCAACTATTATGTCTATCAGGAGACCCCCTACGATCTCAGTGAACTCACGGAGAGCTAAAGGGAAAGGTCTGTCAGAAGCGAGAACGATTCTTCGCGCCGGACACCGTTGAGCACGTACGTGACCGTGACCATACCTTCCCGGACCCAGACCCGCAGGATCTTCTTGTCATAACGCCGCAGAGGACGCTCCGCCAGAGCGGACCGGAATTTCTCGAGCGTTTCCGCACCATAGGCCCCGATGCTGTCCGATCCGCACAGCAATCCGCCCAGAACACGGCAGGCGGTGAAAAGATCGTCCTGCTCTTCGGGCGAAAGCCGGCAATGGTACTTCCGGAGCGAGAAGCAGCCGGGGTCGGCGGAAAAAGCCCTGGAGCCGAGATGCCAGCGCGCGGCTGCCGTCTTGATGGCGTGAAAGGTCGATCCGCGCTCCCGGACGGCATCTCCGCACAGGCCGGCCGGCCGGCCGAGCCAGTCGTCGGACAGGTCGGGCGCGACCGAACAATACTCCGCCAGCCCGAAACAGCTTCCGAGCGGCGCTCCGCCGGCCGCCAGGGGAATGTCGCCTGCGCATTCCCGCAGCAGCCGCATCGCGTGGTCCATCGCCTGCGCCCTCGTCCGCCGGACGGCGGCCCCGCTGTGGAGACCGGCGGCAAACAGCATGTCCGCCCGGATGAACTCCATCCCCCACTCGGCAATGAACGTCCGGACGCAGCGCCTCAGATACTTTTCTCCTTCGGGATTGTACAGATCCAGAAGATACAGTCTTCCGCCAAGCGCCCGGCTCCTGCCGACACACAAGGGGGATCCCCTCCTGTCTTTCACCAGAAGCTCCCGGCGCTCCCGGAAGAGCTGGGAGGACGAGGAGCACAGAAACGGCGCGAATGTGACGCCCGGCCTGCAGCCGAAAGACCGGATCCGGCCGGCCGCCCCTTTCATCCCGCCGCGAAAGCGTTCCCCGCCCGCGGTCCAGTCGCCGAATCCCGCCGCGTATTCGCTCCCGAGGATGAAATATTCGGGCAGGACCCCGAAATCCCGGTATTCGCGGAGGATGCCCATGACCGCTTCATCGTCATCCGCCGCAGGCATCGCGCACGAACTGTCCCACGCGAAAGCCGGACGGCTTCGGTTGAACCGGAGCCCGTCCTCCTGCAGGGAATAAAACAGCGCGAAATACCGGTCCCAGCAATCCGTTTCTTCCCCCGATGTGAGGAACACGTCAAGGACCTTCATTTCCCCAGGCCCGCTGCCCGAGACCTTCGCCACGGGATCGAAAAACAATCCTTCGCAATCCTTCGAGATCCGGACGGTTGCCCCTTTCTTCGCGTCGCCGCGTGTGAACGCAAGCTTCGTGAATGCGACGCTTTCATCCAGGGAAGCGATCAGCGTATAGCCCAGGGGTCCGGTGAAATAGGTGTAGGTCCAGCTGTGGGCTTCTTTCGCGGAATACCGGGCGAACGGATAATCGCCGGAAGACCGCAGGAATTTCGGACAGAAAAGCGACGGGCCGCGAAGGCCGCGGAGCGGATCGGCCATGCCCGAGCGGCTCCAGGACTGGTAACCGTTGCAGAAAACAGGCGTACCGGGCGGCAGGAGGACCGTCGTGTCCAGCGACAGCGCGTCGATCCCCACCGGAAGCCCCGTATCGTTCCGGAGGATCACCTCGGCGCGAAGCCCGCCGCGCGCCGCGGACAGGACGCAGTGGGCGGACACCTCATCCGCCCTCGGCGGCACGCCGACACTGACGGGGATTTCTTTCGCGCTCCCCGCCCAGCGGCATCGCAAGGTGCCTGACCGAATCATATAATCGTAGACTCTGGTGTCCTGCATGAATGTCTCCTTTCGTCATTATACACGAATCGGACTTTTTATTTAAGTAAAATAAAGCATCGCCGGTATTCGAAAATTCAGCATCGACGGGCCGGGGAGCATATTGAAAAAGGCCGGAGGGTTGTGTAATATAAGATTTGTAAAAGGCTGCCGGGCATCCGCGCGGCATGGCGATGCAAGACACAGGGGGGGGATCGGATATGGCCATGACGATCACAAACGACAATTTCAAAGAAAAGGTCCTGGATTCGGACAAGCCGGTCATGCTGGATTTCTGGGCGCCCTGGTGCGGGCCGTGCAGGATGGTCGGCCCGGTCGTCGACCAGCTGGCCGTGGATTTCGAGGGCCGCGCCGTCGTCGGCAAGGTCAATGTGGATGAGGAAAACGGCCTCGCCGAGCAGTTCCGGGTCATGAGCATTCCGAGCCTTTTTGTCATCAGCAGGGGAGAAGTCGTGGAGCGCGTCGTCGGCGCGAGGCCTGCCGCCGAGCTTCGAAAGCTTCTTGAGAAATATCTGGACTGAAGAGACAGCGGTCCGGACGTTTCGCGCCGCAGGCCATCCGCTCCGGGGACTGCAAGTCTTCCGGAGCTTTTCTATTCGCCGGACGGCTCCGCGGGATCACTAGCTGCAGTGCTTTTCCATCCGCAGATCCCCGACTCTTTGAGCGCGGTGAACATCCGCCCCCGGATGTTCCCTTCCGTTTCGGCGAGATCGTCCAGCATCCTGCGCATGGCCGCGCGATGCGTCCTGCCGGCCATGGGGCAGGGACTCGGGAGGATGGGGAGCGAATGCTTCACGCAATACGCGAGGGCATCGGACTCCGCGGCATACAGGATCGGCCGGATCACGTGGATCCTGCGCCGGGACATGTAGGTCACGGGAGAAAAACAGTGCAGGCGGCCTTCGTAGAACAGGCTCATCGCCAGGGTCTCGACCGCGTCGTCGCGGTTGTGTCCGAGCGCGACCTTGCTGCAGCCGAGAGAGAGCGCCTTTGTGACCAGGGCGCCGCGGCGGAGGTTGGCGCAGAGGGAGCAGGGCTTTTTCTCCTCCCGGACATGAAACACGAGGTTTCCGATCCGCGTGTCCTCGACGGCAAACGGGATGCCGAGCGTATCGCACAGGCTGCGCAGCGGCGTATAATCGACCGGGCCGATCCCGAGATCCAGCGTCACGGCGTACAGGTCAAACGGCACGGGCGAATACTCCCGCAGAGCGGCGAGCGCGCGCAGGCACGCGACACTGTCCTTGCCGCCGGACACGCCGACGCAGATCCTGTCCCCGGCGCTGATCATGCCGTAGTCGGTGATCGCCCTGCGGACCATGCCTTCAAAGTTGGCTTCTTTCATGCCCCGATCATATCAAATGCCCGCGCGCGTGGCAAGCGCCGCAAAAAAGTGTATAATCAGGACACAACGCAGTCATAAGACGCGCAGCCGCGCCGGGAGTCACGGATGAGCAAAGTCTGCATCGCCATGTGCGACGATTATGAACGAAAAAGAGTGGAGGAAGCGGTCTCGGCCGCGCTGGACGAGCTGAAGGCCGAACGGCTTTTCAGGCCGGGCGAAAAGATCCTCCTTAAGCCGAACATCCTTTCCGGCAAAGCCCCTGAAAAGGCTGCCACGACGCACCCGGAGGTCATCCGGGCCGTAGCCGTCAAGCTGATGGGATACGGCCTGGAGCTTTCCTACGGCGACTCGCCTGCGGTCGAGTCCCTTGCGAAGGCCTCCGCCGCCTGCGGGATCCGGCGGGTGATGGAGGAACTGTCCGTCCCGGCCGCGGATTTCGAGCATTCATTCACCAGAGAGTGCTCCGCGGGAGAGTCGGTCCGGAGCTTCCAGCTGGTCAAGGCGGTCGCCGACACCGACGGGATCGTAAACATCTGCAAATTCAAGACCCATGCATTCGCGCGCTACACCGGCGCGCTCAAGAATCTTTTCGGTCTGATCCCCGGTCTGCTCAAAGCGAAAGACCATGTGCGCTTCCCGGATGAGATCCGGTTCACGGACATGCTCGCCGACCTGAACCGATGCGCAGGCGCCCGGCTGCATGTCACGGATGCCGTCGTCGCGATGGAGGGCAACGGCCCGGCGAACGGCGATCCCCGGAAGCTGCGCATGATCCTGGCGTCGGACGACCCGGTCGCGCTGGACAGCGTATGCGTTGCCATCATGGATGCCGACCCCGCGGCATTTCCCATCATCATGACCGCGGACCGCAGAGGGCTGGGTACGTCGGACTTGTCCCGCATCCGGATCAGCCTCATCGGGCAGCCGGGGTCGCCGGAGAGCATCCGCCGCGCGGATGCGCCGGAGCTCCTGCCCGGACTGGCCGTCCGGGATTTCCGCAGAGCCGTGAATGGCCACCGCGCGATCCGCGTCCTCAACACCCCCGTCGGGACATTTCTGAAGAAGCTCGTGGTCAACCGGCCGGCGGTCATTCCGGAGAACTGCACGAAGTGCGGGTTCTGCGTCAAAGTCTGCCCGGTCGAACCCAAGGCGATCTGTTTTTCGGAGGAAAACCAGCGCATCGAATACCGGTACGATCGCTGCATCCGGTGCTTCTGCTGCCAGGAGCTTTGCCCGCACGCGGCGATCCGGGTCGTCAGAGCGCCGCTGAATTTCATCTTGACGGCGCCGTACAAGAGGAAGGAGAGATGACCGATGGAGATCTGTCCGAGGACCATCCGGGAAGACCAGGAAGAAAGCCTGTCTCCCTTCGCGGCGAGAAGCCGGGATTCGCTCGGCAGGGCGGTTCCGTCAGAGAAGTGCAGGGTCCGGACCGAATTCGAGAGGGACACCGGCAGGATCCTCTTTTCCCATGAATTCCGCCGGCTCCGGCACAAGACCCAGGTGTTTTTCAATCCGAAGAACGACCATATCTGCACCCGGATGGAGCATGTCCTCTATGTCAACTATATCTCGAACACGATCGCGCGGACGCTCAACCTCAATACCGACCTGATCGGTGCGATTGCCTTCGGCCACGACCTCGGCCATCCCCCGTTCGGCCACAGCGGCGAAAAAACGCTGGACGAGTGCGTCCGGAGCGTCGCTCCGGACATGCGCTTCCGGCACGAAGCCCACAGTCTGCGAGTCGTGGACCGGCTTGCCATCCGCAAGGACCATCCCGGCGAATTCGGGTTCAACCTGACATTCGAAGTACGGGACGGGATCGCGAGCCACAATGGCGAATCCTACGATGAGATCCTCCTGGTCCCCGACCGGTCGAAACGCCCGCCTGATCTGGACGCGGCAGGCGCGGCGCGCCGCATGCCTGCGACGCTCGAAGGGTGCGTCGTGCGGTTCGCCGACAAGATCGCCTATATCGGCAGAGACATCGAGGACGCCGTGCGGGCGGGGATCATGGAGTTTGAGGATATCCCGCGGTCCGTCAAGTCCGAGCTCGGAAGGACCAACGGCGAGATCATCAACACTCTCGTATCCGACATCATCGCCGGCAGCATCGGCCAGGACCGGATCGCGCTGAGCCGCGAGAAGGGCGAAGCGATGAAAAGCCTGCTGCTGGACAATGTGTCGCGCATCTACCGGAGCGAGAGGATCCGCGCGTACGAGCGGACCGCCGTGCAGATGGTCGAAGGCCTGTTCAGCGCGCTTCTGTCCGCGTCGTCGGATCCGGAGAAGATGCGGGCGAGCCAGTGGAAAGTCTTCCAGATGTTCTGCGATTATACCGATGAGAGGCAGTACGCGGACGATGAGCCGGCCGTGCGCAAGGTGACGGATTTCATCGCCGGCATGACCGACTCCTTTGCCCGGACATGCTTTGAAGAGATCTACATGATCTGACGCCCGCCGGCCGCGGCGCGGTGCCGAAACAAGGAGGTCCGAACGATGGAAAACGCGTTTTTCGCCATGATTTCCAGGATGCGGTACATCAACCGCTGGGCGCTGATGCGCAACACGCGCACCGAAAACATCAGCGAGCACAGCCTGCAGGTGGCCGTGATCGCGCACGCGCTCGCCGTGATCCGGGAGAAGTACTACAGCCACGGCGCCGGCGGGGAGCCGAGGGCTGCCGTCAGTCCCGACAGGGCGGCGGTGCTGGCTCTCTACCACGATGCGGATGAGATCCTCGTCGGGGACATGCCGACGCCGGTCAAGTACCTGAACCCGGAGATCGAGCGAGTGTTCAAAAGCATCGAAAGCGACGCCGCCCGACGCCTGACGGAGATGCTGCCCGGCGAACTCCGGCAGGAATACGCAGCGATCCTGGCACCGGACCGGAGCGACCCGCAGACGGCGGAGACCCTGCGGATCGTCAAGGCCGCAGACAAGATCTCCGCGCTGATCAAATGCATCGAAGAAGAAAAAGCCGGCAATACCGAATTTCTGTCCGCCGCTGCGAAGATCCGGAAGACGGTCGGCGAGACCGGTCTCCCGGAGGCGGATCACTTCGTGCGCCGGTTCCTCCCGGCATTCGGCTGCACGCTGGACGAGCTGGAGAGCGGCGCGGAGCAGGACGGGCGCTGACCGGCCCGACGCGGATCCACGAGGGAGAAGCAGAAGGGGGCAAGGGAAATGGATCGTACGCTTCAGCCAAGGACCGAACGCTGGAAGGATTGGACCATCGGAGAGATCACGGCTGACCTGATGGGAAAATCATTCGTCTGCCCGGAATGCGGGCGCACCCATTCCATGACGACGCAGCGGCTTGTCCTGGAGGAGGGCCTGGCGGACCGGATGGGGGAACAGGTTTCCGCCCTCGGCCTTTCGGGAAGCTGCCTCATCGTTTCGGACCGCAGGACCCACGCCGCAGCCGGAGAGCGGCTGACGGCATCCCTGCACGCATTCCGCCCCGACAGCCTGATTTTCACGCGCGATGACCTGCACGCGGATGCCGAAGCGATCGGCCGCCTGCTGCAGGCAATGGCGCCGGACCCGGATTTTCTGGTCGCATGCGGGAGCGGCACGATCACGGACACCGTCCGGTACACCGCTCTGAGGACCGGCAAGCCCTTCATCGTCTTCGGCACCGCCGCCTCCATGGACGGATACGCGTCGGGCAGCACGCCTCTCATCGTAGACGGCTTCAAGATCACCTATCCGGGGAAGGCTCCGCTCGGGATCTTCGCGGACACCGGGATCCTCGCCCGCGCGCCGCGCGCCATGACGGCTGCCGGATTCGGCGATGTCCTTGCCAAGATCACGGCCATGATCGACTGGCGTCTGGCCCATGATGTGGAAGGCGAGCCGTATTGCCCCCTGATCGCCTCCATGGTGCTCAAGGCTGCGGACGAATGCCTGCTGCTGGCGGACGGCCTCGCGGAGGGCGAGCCCGAAGCGTGCGGTCGTCTGATGCAGGTCCTGGCGCTCACGGGCATCGGCATGCAGATGATGGGCACGACCCGGCCCGCCTCCGGAGGCGAGCATCAGATCTCGCATCTTCTTGAGATCCGCGACATCCAGGCTCACCGCAGGGGAAGCCTGCACGGCGACAAGGTGGGGATCGCGACGCTGATCGAGCTGTATCTTTATGAAAGGCTGTTCGGCAGCGGGTCTTTGCCGGAACAGAGGGAAACCATGTCCGCGGAGGAGTGGGAGCGGGAAGTGCGCAGGGTCTACGGTCCTCTCGCGGAAAAGGCCCTTTCCATCAACGACCCGGTCCCGCCATCCGGCGCGGAATGGGAACGGCAGAAACGGATCATCGCTTCCTCGATGGACGAATACGGCTATGACTATATCCGGCGGTACGGCTCGCGGATCGCCGCGTTCAAGGGGATGATCGGGCGGATCGGCGGACCCGTGCGGCCGGACCAGCTGGGCTGCACGTCCGGCGAGGCGTATGACGCGATCGCTTTTGCCAAGGAGATGCGGCCGAAGTTTTCCATCCTGAGGATCGCCGAGCGCTTCGGATGGCTGTACGGGCTTGCCCGCGAGATCGCGGAAGGGCTGCCGGAAGGCCGGATCTACTGACATCGCCGGCCATTACAGAAAATGGTACAATAGGAAACCCGCCGCGCCGGACGCCAGCATCACATAGATCGGGTCGGCCTTGAACTTCTGCAGGACAAAGAGGCTGGCCGCGAACAACCCGACGGAAATGAAGTCTGTTTTCTTCAGGAGGGCGATCGTCAGGGAAAAGACATTGCCGTTTCCATCCCAGAAATTCGCGGCAATGATCCCGATCGCGGAAACGGCGATCAGAGACACGACGGCGGGGCGGATGCCGCTCAGGATGCCCTCCGCGGCTTTGAGTGTCCGATATTTGAAATAAAGGAAAGCCAGCAGAAGCACGATCAGGATGGAGGGGGCGATGAATCCGGCGGTCGCGGCGAGCGATCCCTGGATCCCCGCGACCCTCGTGCCCACGAAGGTCGCCGTGTTGATCGCGATCGGGCCGGGTGTCATCTGGGATATGGCGATCAGGTCCATCATCTCGCTCAGCGACAGCCAATGCTGGACGTTGACCATCTGGTCCTGGATCAGAGGGATCGCCGCGTAGCCGCCCCCGATGCTGAACAGCCCGATTTTGAAAAAAACGATGAAAAGCTGGAACAGCACGTTCACGGACGCTTCCTCCCGAAAAACTTCTTTCTGTAGGCCCAAACCAGCCCGCAGAGACCGCAGCCGAGCAGGATGATGACGACATCGATATCGAAGACGAAGGCGGCGATGAAAGACGCGGCCATGACGATCATCATGAAAAGGTCTTTTTCCTTCCGGATCCCGAGGAACATGCGGATCACGACATCGGCCATCACGGCGGCGATGCCCGCGCGCAGGCCGGCCATGACTTCGGCAGCCGCGGTGCTGCCGCGCAGCATGTCATAGATATAGGAAATGCCGGTGATCACCAGGAGCGGCGGAAGCACCGTGCCGACGGCCGCCGTGAAAGCGCCCGCGACTCCGGCGATCTTATAACCGATGAGGATCGACCCGTTGACCGCGATGGCTCCCGGCGCGGACTGGGAAATCGCCGTGATGTCGAGCATTTCCTTGTCCTCGAGCCATCCCAGATCGTCGACGAATTTTTTCTTCATGAGGCTGATCATCACATAGCCCCCGCCGATCGTAAAAAGGCTGAGGTAGAATGTGGATGCGAAAAGCCGGAGAAACAGCCTGAAATCCCTTTTCAGCAAAACCGCGGACCTCCCGGGAAGCAAGACGCCAATTCCGCGGCCCGTTTGCCGCGGATGTCTTTTCGTGATGCATGCCATTATAGCACAGAATTTTTGCCTGAAAAAGACGGCTCCCGTCCGGCCTGCGTACGGCTTCCGTCCGGGCGGAAGGCCGAAACCGCAGAAAGCGGAAGAAAGTGCGGCGCATGGCGTTGTAAAATCACGGGTTTAATTCTATAATGAAAAAAACGGTTCCCGCACGATTTCGGAGGATACGATGAAACTTACATTTTTCGGAGCTGCAGGCGAAGTGACCGGCAGCTGCTACCAGCTTGAGGCCAATGGCCGGAAGATCCTGATCGACTGCGGCATGCAGCAGGGCCAGGATGTCAAGAACAACCAGGGATTTCCGTTTTCTGCGACGGAGATCGACGCGATGGTCCTGACCCATGCCCACATCGACCACAGCGGACGCATCCCGCTGCTCGTCAAGCAGGGGTTCACCGGGCCGATCTACACCACCGGCGCGACAGCAGACCTGATCGGCATCATGCTGGCGGACAGCGCGCACATCCAGGAGATGGACGCCCAGTGGGAAAACCGCAAGGGCAAAAGAGCCGGCAGATCACAGGCCGTACCGCTTTACACCATAGAGGACGCGCAGGACGCGCTCCGGCTTGTTTCCCCTTCGTCCTACGGCGAAAAGCGCGAGATTTTCGACGGGATCACGATCCTGTTCACCGACGCAGGCCATCTGCTTGGTTCGGCCAGCATCCAGATATGGATCACCGAAGGCGGCGTCACGCGCAAGATCGTCTTTTCCGGCGACATCGGCAACCTCGGACAGCCGATCATCCGCGACCCGCAGTATATCGACTCTGCCGACTATGTCGTCATGGAGAGCACCTACGGCGACAGGGACCACGAGCATACGGGCGATTATGTCGGCGACCTTGCGGACGTGATCGACAGGACCCTCGGCCGCGGCGGCAATGTGGTGATCCCATCCTTCGCGGTCGGCCGCACGCAGGAGCTGCTGTATTTCATCCGCGAGATGAAGGACAAAGGCCTCGTCAAAAGCATGCCGGGGTTCAAGGTCTATGTCGACAGCCCGCTTGCCGAAAAGGCGACGCGGATCTATGACAGAGACCTGCGCGGTTATGCCGATGAGGAGACGATCGCGATCCTCAAGGGCGGGGAATCGCCTACGATTTTTGACGATCTGCGCATCATCGAGACGACGGATGAATCCAGAGCGCTCAACGACGACACGGAGCCGAAGGTCATCATCTCATCGAGCGGGATGTGCGACGCCGGCAGGATCCGGCACCATCTGAAGCACAACCTATGGCGCGGCGAATGTTCCGTCGTGTTCGTGGGCTACCAGGCGGCCGGCACGCTCGGCCGGATCATCCTCGAGGGCGCGCGGCAAGTCCGGCTCTTCGGGGAAGAGATCGCCGTCAAGGCCGAGGTGGTCAATTTCCGCGGCCTGTCCGCCCATGCGGACCGGTCGGGGCTCCTTACATGGATCCATTCATATAAGGTCAAGCCGGAGATGGTTTTCATCGTGCACGGCGATCCCAAGGTTTCCGCGGTGTTTTCCGACACGCTCCGCGCCGAGGGGTTCGAGACATTCGTCCCCGGCTACAGCGCGTCCTTCGACCTGCTCGGGAATGCGATCCTCAGCGAAGGCGTGACGACCGGGACCGTGCGCGAAGAGAAGCCCCGGGTCAAGGCGCCCGATGTCTACGGCAGGCTTGCCGAGGCGGGCGAAAGGCTGCTCGCGGCCATCCGGGAGAGCGAAGGCAGGCCGGCCCCGGACATCATCCGGTTTACAGACCAGGTCCTGGACCTTGTCCGCCGATGGAAGCATTGACCGTAAGGGACGGCATCCCGCGAGAGGGGGCGGATTTGGGCAAAGGACTCATCCACATTTACTGCGGCGAAGGCAAAGGCAAGACGACCGCATCTCTCGGCCTGATCGTGCGGGCAAGCGGCGCCGGATACGATGTCGTCTTTGTCCAGTATTTCAAAAGCTGGGATACGAGCGAGCTGAAGATCCTGGAGAAGTTCCCGAATGTCACGGTCATCCGCGGGGATCTTCCGAAGGCCTTCACCTGGGAGCTGAACGGCGACTCGCAGCAACGGATCGAGCAGATCCACAACCGGATGTTCCGGGAGGCGGCAGCTGCCGTCAAGCCCGGCAGGAAGACCCTGTTCGTAATGGACGAGATGATCGGCGCGGCAACGTTTTCGTATATCGACAAGGACATGGTGCTTGATTACCTACGCAGCAAGCCGGACAATGTCGAGGTGGTCATGACCGGACGCAACCCGCTGCCCGAATTCGTCGAACTGGCTGATTATGTGTCCAACATTACCAAGATCAAGCATCCTTTCGACCGCGGCATCCTGGCAAGGGAAGGCATCGAGTACTGAGCGGCAGTCTGCGGCACGGCCCTGCCGCTGTCCTTTTTTACGGTTTTTGAATGGTTTTCCGCTGAAAAACGGGAAAAAAACCGATTGACGAACGATGGTTTTGCTTCTATAATTAATGTACATTGAACCTTCTACTTCATTCAACCAAATCTCTCATAACAATGAACCGAATTCGGTATCGTCTTGATTCGTCTGATTGTTACTGTAAAATGTTTCAATGAAAAGAATAGCGGAGAGCAACGATGTCTTCAGACAAATTTTCCAGCAAGAGTAAAGAAGATCTGGTCCTTATCGCCGAGATCGGCCGTGTCCTGACCCGGGAAGCGGCGCAGGCCATGACGCGGGAGGAACTGGCGCAGCGCCTGTCGGACGCTGAGAATCAGGCGCGGCGCCTGTCGGACGTCGAGAATCAGGCGTCGGGCAATGCGCAGGCACATCCCGCGGCGGCGCGGGCCACCGGAGCTGTCCGGAAGGCCGGCCCGTCATCAGGGCGAAAGGCCGCGGCTGACCGGGCGGAGACGGCGGAAGCCGCAGCGCCGAAGCGCAGGGCAGCCGGAGTGGCGAAGGCAGCCGGCGGACGGCCGGCGAAAGCTCCGGCGACAGAAGAGGAGCCTGCCGCGGCACTTGCTGTTCCGACGGCAGAAGCAGTCCCGGAAGTCCCGCAGGTGAAAAAGAGACCCGGACGCAAACCCGCAGCGGCAGGGACGGCAGCAAAGACCCCTGCTCCGGCCGTTCCGGAGGAAGGAACGGGATCGGCAGTGCCGGCACCGGAAGCGCTATTGCCGGAAGTGCCGGTGCCGGAAGCATCGGCCCAGAAGACAGAGCCGGCTCCGACAACCGCCCGGCGCGGCAGAAAACCGAAAGCCCGCAGCGTGACAGAAGAAGGATCGAAGGCCGGGACGGAGCAGTTCCACCCGGCAGCGCCGTCGGCAGCGCCGTCGGCAGCGCCGTCGGCAGCGACGTCGGCAGCGACGGCCGAAGCGGTCGGCGAACCGGGAGCGGCCCCGGAGCAGAGGGATGGGCATGAGCCGTCCGGGGAGCCGTCCGGGGAGCCGGGCGGATCCGCTCAGGGAGCGGGCGATGAGGCGGCTGAGCCGCACCGTCATACGAGGATCGCGCCGGTCGAGATCACCGAGACGCTCGAAGGGGTGCTTGAGGTCATGGCGGACGGCTACGGATTCCTCCGCAAGGAGAATTACCTTCAGAGCCCCAGGGATATCTATGTGGCCCCGCAGTACATCCGGCGGTTCAATCTGCGGACCGGAGACAGGATCACCGGACCCGGCAAGCCGATGAAAGAAAACGACCGCTACCAGGCACTCCTTTATATCAAGGAAGTCAACGGCATGTCGCCGGAGCGGATGATCCGCCGGACGTCGTTTGACCGGCTGACGCCCATCTATCCCAACGAGCGGTTCGTGCTCGAGACATCGCGCAACGAGCTTTCCACCAGGATCATCGACCTGATCGCCCCGATCGGCAAGGGGCAGCGCGGCATGATCGTTTCGCCGCCGAAGGCCGGCAAGACGATCCTGCTCCAGAAGATCGCCAATGCGATCGCGGTCAACAATCCGGAGACCAAGCTGATCGTGCTGCTCATCGATGAGCGTCCCGAGGAAGTCACGGACATGCAGCGCTCCATCAAGGGCGAAGTCGTGTACTCCACCTTCGACAAGACCCCCGAGAACCATGTCAAGATCACGGAGCTCGTACTCGAGAGAGCCATGAGGCTCGTCGAACTCGGCGAGGACGTGGTGATCCTCCTGGACAGCATCACTCGTCTCGGGCGCGCATACAACCTGACGATCAATCCCACCGGCCGGACCCTTTCGGGAGGCCTGGACCCCGGCGCGCTCTACGGCCCCAAGCGGTTCTTCGGCGCGGCCAGGAATATCGAGAACGGCGGAAGCCTGACGATCATCGCTACCGCCCTGATCGACACGGGTTCCAGAATGGATGAAGTCATATTCGAGGAATTCAAGGGAACGGGCAACATGGAAGTGTACCTTGACAGGAAGCTTTCCGAGAAGCGCATCTTCCCCGCCATCGACATCAACAAGTCCGGCACGAGACGGGAAGAGCTCCTGCTGGCCAAGCACGAGCTCGATGCGGTCTGGACGATCCGCAAGGCCTTCGGTCAGCTGGATACGGCGGCCGTCACCGAGATGATCATCAATCTGCTCCTGAAGACCACCACCAATTCCCAGTTCATCTCGTCCGTCAATGTTTCGCTGAATGACAAGACCCTGTTTGACGCGATGCGCGGAAACAAGCCCGGCAACGGCGGAGGGGGCGGAGGCGGCAGCTACTACTGATCCGCGCCTCCTCCCGCGAAAGACTTCGGAGACAGCCCCGGACGCCGCTCCCGGAGCGCTTCCGCAGCTTTTTCGACACCCTGTTTCCGACCCTAAATATTCCATTGCATTTTACGGGGATATGTTGTAATATGCAAAGTTGAAACCATTCTTGAAAGGTCGTGATGTTAGGGTTGGAAAATAAGCTGAAATTATACGGCTTTAACAACCTCACCAAAACACTTAGCTTCAACATCTACGATGTATGCTATGCAAAAAGTGAGAGAGAACAAAAAGACTACATCGCGTATATTGATGAACAATACAACTCCGAGCGCCTGACCAAGATCCTGTGTGATGTCACGGACATCATCGGCGCACATATTCTTAATATTTCCAAGCAGGACTACGATCCCCAGGGCGCGAGCGTCAATCTGCTCGTGACCGAAGAAGCGCTTTCCCCGGACCTCCTTGACGAGTCGTGCAACGGGGGCAAGGGCTTTTTCGCCGAGAAGCGCGAGACCGTCGCGGCCCACCTGGACAAGAGCCACCTGACGGTCCACACCTATCCGGAATATCACCCCGACAATGCGATCGCGACGTTCCGCGTGGACATCGACGTCGCGACCTGCGGCAAGGTGTCTCCACTGAATGCCCTCGACTACCTGATCGGCAGCTTCGATTCGGATATCATGACCATCGATTACCGCGTCAGGGGATTCACGCGTGACGTCGACGGGCGCAAATGCTACATCGACCACAACATCACCTCGATCCAGGACTACATCGACGACGCCACGCTGAGGAAGTATGATGCCATCGATGTCAATGTATACCAGGCCAACATCTTCCATACCAAGATGCTGATCAAGGAAATCGTGCTCCAGAACTACCTGTTCAACCAGGATGTCTATGAGCTCCCCCCCAAGCAAAGACTGGCGATCACCGACAGTCTGCGCAAGGAAATGATCGAGATCTTCAGCGGCATCAACATCTATTGATACTGCCGGAGAGCACGGATCCGGGGAGGGGGAAGATGCGATGGACGAACGATTGCAGCAGAAAGCACCGATTTATGAGGCCTTGATCAGAAGCAAGACGGACCGGATCGTCTCTTTTGACGTGCCGGGGCACAAGCAGGGGCGCAGCAACAGCGACCTGAGCGATTTCCTGGGGATGCAGTGCCTGTCCGTGGATTTCAATTCACGACAGCCGCTGGACAATCTCTGCCATCCGGTTTCCGTGATCCGCGAAGCGGAAGAGATCGCGGCGGACGCGTTCGGCGCGGCCAATGCCTATCTGATCGTGAACGGGACGACGAGCGCAGTCCAGGCGATGATCATGAACGCCTGCAAGACCGGCGAGAAGCTCATCCTGCCGCGCAATGTCCACCGCAGCGCGATCAACGCCCTTGTCATCAGCGGCGCGGAGCCGGTGTATGTCAACCCCGGGGTCGACAAGAGGCTCGGCATCCCGCTCGGGATGGATCCCGCGAATGTCGAAAAGGCGATCCGGGAGAATCCGGACGCTAAAGCGGTTTTCGTCAACAATCCCACATATTACGGCATCTGCAGCAATATCGAGGCCATCACGGAGATCGCGCACCGGAACGGCATGATCGTGCTGGCCGACGAAGCGCACGGGACGCATTTTTATTTCGGCGACGGGCTGCCGAAGTCTGCCATGGCCGCCGGAGCGGATATGGCGGCCGTCAGTATGCACAAGACCGGCGGATCGCTCACGCAGAGCTCCTTCCTTCTGACCGGCCCTTCCATGAACCGCGGACATGTCCGCCAGATCCTCAACCTGACGCAGACGACCAGCGGATCGTATCTGCTGATGTCATCCCTGGACCTTTCCCGGCGAAACCTGGCGCTGCGCGGACGGGAGATCTTCGCCAAGGTCCTCCAGATCGCGGAGTACGCGCGGGGCGAGATCGGGAAAATCGGAGGGTATTATCCTTTTTCCGAAGCCCTCGAAAACGGCCGGGACATCTATGCGTACGACAGGACGAAACTTTCCATTTACACCCGGGATATCGGACTCGCCGGCAAGGAGGTCCACGACATCCTCCGGGACCGTTATGACATCCAGATTGAACTCGGCGACCTGGCCAATATCCTCGCGATCATCTCCGTCGGGGACCGTACACTGGAGATCGAACGGCTGGTCGCCGCCCTTTCCGAGATCAAGCGGCTCTACTCCCGCGACAAGGCGGGCATGATCGACCACGAATACATCCCCCCGATCGTCGACATCAAGCCCAAGACCGCCTTTTACGCCCCCAAGCGTTCCGTTCCCCTCGAGGAGGCTGACGGGATGATCTGCGGGGAGTTCGTGATGGCGTATCCGCCCGGGATCCCGATCCTGGCGCCGGGGGAGAGGATCACGCGCGAGATCATCGACTACATCGACTATTCGAAGGAAAAAGGATGCCTTCTGACCGGGACGGAGGACATGCGGGTCGAAAACATCAACATCGTGGAGGTTTGACATGGAGTTGTGGTATACGGAGCAGCATACGCCGAATGTGCGCTTTTCGATCAAGGTGACCGATATGCTTTATACGGGCCACAGTGGGATCCAGCAGATCGACGTGTTCGATTCGAAGGAGTTCGGCCGTTTCCTGACTCTTGACGGGCTGATGATGCTGACCGAGAAGGATGAATTCATCTACCACGAGATGATGGTCCACGTTCCCATGGCCGTCAAAAGCGATGCGAAGGATGTGCTGGTCATCGGAGCGGGGGACGGCGGGACGATCCGCGAGCTGGCCCGTTATCCGGGCATCGCCCGCATCGACATGGTCGAGATCGACGAGGAGGTCGTGCGGGTCTGCCGCACGTATCTCAGGCAGACCGCGTGCGGGCTGGATGACGGCAGGCTGAACATCTTTTACGAAGACGGGCTGCGGTTCGTCCGGGACAAGGTGGCCGAATATGACCTTATCCTGGTGGATTCGACCGATCCGTTCGGGCCCGGCGAAGGGCTGTTCACCCGGGAGTTTTACGGCAACTGCCACAAGGCTCTCAAGGATGACGGGATCCTCGTCAACCAGCACGAGAGCCCCTATTATGATTATTATGCCAACTCCATGCGGAGGGCCCACCAGAGGATCAAGGAATATTTCCCCATCTGCGGTGTCTATCAGGCGCATATCCCCACCTATCCATCGGGCCACTGGCTCTTCGGATTCGCCTCCAAGAAGCTCGACCCGGTCGGGGATCTGGACGCCGCGCGGTGGAACGCCCTCGGCATCCGGACGAAGTACTACAACACCGTTTTGCACGCCGGCAGTTTCGCGCTTCCGACCTATGTGCAGGAGGTGCTCGGCAGCGACGGCTGACCGGGCATGGCCGGACGCGCCAGGGCTCCGGCGGCAGAGCTTCAGGCCCTGCAGGAGGATGTCATGAACAGGAACGGGAACATCCAGGTCTTTCTCGGCTGTGATAAACCCTACGGCGAAGCGGATATCGTGATATACGGCGCGCCGTTCGATTCCACGACATCCTACAGGCCCGGGGCCCGGTTCGGGCCGGCCGCCGTGCGCGGCGAATCCGGAGGGATCGAAACGTACAGCCTGTACCAGGACCGGGACCTTGGAGATTTGCGTATCTATGATTCCGGAGACCTCGAACTCCCGTTCGGCAGTGCGGAGGAAGCGCTGGCGGCCATTGCCGCCTGCGCGGGCGAGATCCTGGCCGACGAAAAGATCCCGTTCATGGTCGGCGGCGAACACCTTGTTTCACTTGGCGCGGTCCGGGCGGCGGCGGCGAAATATCCGGATCTGCACATCGTCCATCTGGACGCGCATGCCGACCTGCGTGACCGCTATCTTGGGCAGAAGCTTTCCCACGCGACCGTCATGCGGAGGATCCACGATATCCTCGGAGACGGCAGGATCCACCAGTTCGGGATCCGTTCCGGCGACCGCGGCGAAATCGAATGGGGTAAAGGCAGGGTCGAGACCGTGCGTTTCGGCTTTGACGGACTGGACCGCGTGATCGGCAGCCTCAGGGAAAAGCCGGTCTACCTGACGGTTGACCTTGATGTGCTCGATCCGTCGGCATTTCCGGGCACAGGGACGCCGGAGGCGGGCGGAGCCGGCTTCCGGGAACTTCTGCAGGCAGTCACGGACATTGCCGGCGGTCTGCGGATCATCGGCGCGGACATGGTGGAGCTTTCCCCGCATTATGACCCTTCCGGCGTGTCGACCGCTGCGGCATGCAAGATCATGAGGGAAATGCTGCTCGCGATCGGCGGCTGATGTCAGATCTCCTCGCCCGGCAGGGCTTCCGACAGCCTGCCGTCGATGATGCGGATGATCCGGCGCGCGTGGCGCGCGATATTCCTATCATGGGTGATCATCAGGACTGTCCGTCCTTCCCGGTTGATTTCCTCGAACAGCGCGATGATCTGGGCGCCCGTGCTCTGGTCCAGCGCGCCGGTCGGCTCGTCGGCAAGCAAGATGGTCGGCCCGGTCACGATGCTTCTGGCAATGGCGACACGCTGCTGCTGGCCGCCGGACAGCTGGGACGGAAGATTGGAGAGCTTGTCGGAAAGGCCGACTCGGTCCAGGATCTCTTTCGCTTGTTTTCTTCGCGCAAGATAAGGTACTCCGGCATAGATCAGCGGGAGCTCCACATTCTCCAGAGCGGAAAGGCGCGGGAGCAGTTGGAAAGACTGGAAGACAAAGCCGATCTCGCTGTTGCGGATCGATGCCAGCTGCTGTTCGCTGAGGCTGGAGACATCGTTGCCGTTCAGGATATATCGGCCCGAGGTCGGGACATCCAGGCATCCGATGATGTTCATCAGAGTCGATTTACCCGATCCGGAAGGCCCCAGGATGGATACGAATTCACCGGATCGGATGACAAGATCGATGTGGTCCAGCGCTGTCAGCGGCTGTCCGCCCATCCGGTAGATCTTCACCACATCGGACATCTCCAGGATCTTCTCCGATCCTGAAATGTCCGGGACCCCCGCTTTTTCCGCCGCTTCAGCGGCCCTGCCGATCTCCATCCGATCCCTCCCGTCCCTTGTGCGCCGGATTTCCGCCGTCCGCCGGTTGCCGGCCTGTGGAGCCGGCGGCTCTCCCCGCGGGATTATTATACTCCATTCCCCGCAGGACAGAAACAGTTTGAAAATCAAAGTAAACCGTTGTATGATGATGGTGTACGGAATATCCGTGGAAAGATCGAAAGGAGGCTTATGGCATGAGCAAATTCACGAAGGCTTTGATGAACATCCTGAGACGCGGAGGGCTCGCGTTCACATGCTTCCCTGCGGCGATGGCGTTTGCGGCTGCGCTGGCCGGTCTTGGCATCTGGATGGTATACGACGAACCTATCACAGGGATGAAACTGTGGAGCGCGCTTCTGCTCACCTGCGCCGCATCTTCGCTTGTCGGTGCCGCGCTCAGCGTCCTGTCGCGGAAAACGTCCGGAAGCAAAGGCAATTTCGCCTGGAGCAACCTGCTGACCCTGGTGTTTGCCGGTGCATCCTTCGCCGGCCTCTATCTTCTGGGAAGCAATCCCGAAGAGCCTTCGATCCGGATCGTATCGGCCGTCCTCGCCGCCGGTGCGATCGCTCTGATCGCATTCGTCGTCATCCCGACCTACCGCAGCAATGTGCTGGATTACAACAAGACCTTTTTCATGACGCTGAAGTCCTTTTTTATCGCGGCATTATACACCGGCGTTCTGACGGGGGGGCTGGCGTTTGTCGCACTCGCCGTACAGAAGCTCCTGTGGGCCGATATGGATGAGAAAGTATATGCCTATATATCCATCCTCAGCGCGCTGGTCGGCTACGCGTTTTTCCTCGGCTATTTCCCGGATTTCCGGCGCGAAGAGGACGCGGCGTTCACCGAACGGGCCGAGACCGCCGCAAAGCAGCCCAAGTTCGCGGAAGTGCTGTTCCAGAACATCATGATCCCGATCCTGGGCATCCTGTCCGTCGTGCTGCTCATCTGGAGCGTCAAGATCGCCATCACGCGCGACTGGCCGGCCTACAGCCAGATCGTCGGGATCTTCACGGCATACTCGCTGTTTTCGATCCTGCTCTACATCCTGGTATCGTCCTATGACACCCGGATCGTCCGCTGGTATCGGCGCGGCGTGCCCATCGCGACGCTGGTGTTCCTTGCCTTCGAAGCATATCCGATCTATACGAGGCTGTCGGAGTCCGGTCTCCAGCCGGCGGTCTACGCGGTCCTGTGCGTTTGGGTCTTCGCCGTGATTGTGTCCGCCTGCTTCATCGTCGTGCCGATCGTTAAAAACCGGATCGCGGCCTATGTTGCAGCAGCGCTGATCCTGCTGTTTGTCCTTCCCTTTGCAGGAGCCATGGACGCTTCCTACTACACCCAGTCCTACAGGCTCCGCAGCGCGCTGATCCGCAACGGCATGCTGAGCGGAGACGACATCGCACAGTCTTCGGCCGTCAGCACGGAGGACAAGGCTATCATCACGGAGGCGGTCCAATACCTGTTCCGAGATAATGACAAGCCTGCGCCGGCCTGGCTTTCCGCCAACCTGGCAAACCCGGTGGATTTCTACAAGGTGTTCGGATTCAACGAGTACTACCGGTCCGAACCCGACAACAACAACCCATCCATCAATGAAGACTATATCAGCGTACGCTCCGGCAGCGGAGTGCTCGATATCCAGGGGTATATGGCGTATATCCCGCGCGATCTGTTCTACAAAATAGGCGATGTGCCGGTGACTGCCGGAGGTTCCGATTATACGGTTTCCATCCTTGACGGGCAGGGGACGCTCGGATGCCCCGTGATCAAGGTCGTCAAAGGCCAGGAGATCCTGATCGAAACGGATCTGAAGGGATATGCCGATACGGTGTACGCAGCCTACGGGGGCAGCGCGTTTTCCTCCGGCAAGGGCGGATATGTCGAAGTCGCCCCCGGCGATCTTGCCTTCGAAACCACGGGCGGCGGCGTAACGGTCAAGGTCTTTGTCAACGCCGTGGATTTCAACCTGTCCAACGGTGAAATCAAATCCGTCAACATCGATATCGCGGGGATCTATTTCCGGTAACACCGGGCTCCGATCAATGGGAAGAGGCATGTCTCCCGCAAGGGAAGGCATGCCTCTTGTCATATGCCGTTGCATGGCGGACGCAGCCGCGGTCTTACGGTCAAAGAGCCGTGCCGGACATCGCCGGGACCGTCACGGCGAGGCCGGCGGCCATGCCGAAGATCATGAAGAAAATAAAGTACACCAGGATCATGCCGGTCAGCAGGCGTTCCGTAGACTGGCCGCTCAGGGCTTTCAGCGAAATGAAATGCAGAAGGACCGCCGCAATCAGGCCGGTGACGGCTGTCATGGCGAACGGGATCATGCCTGTCCTGCCTGCCGAAGACAGGAGCAGGAAAAGAGAGAGGTAGATCGAGGGAGCGCTGTACGCTGCAAGATGCTGACGGTACGAATAGCCCGCGCGAAGCAGAAAGCGGAATGCAAGAAACGTCAGCGCGCAAAGGGCGAGATAAGCCGCCGCGCCGAATAGAAGGCCTTCGCCGAATTGGCGCAGGGTGAAGGAACTGACGCGCATCAAAGCCAATGAAAACGATGCGGAGAAAAAGGCGATGTATAAAATGCTGACGGCGCTGTCACAGTTCCGCACAAAAGCCTCCGCGCCGGCCACCGGCCGCAGGATCGTCTGAAAGAGCGACAGCGCGGCTTTCGCAGGGAACGGTTCGCTCTTGAGGAACCCCCTGGATGTCATCACTTTAAGGATGAAATCCCGGATGCCGCCGGCTCCCGGGGCTCCCCGCGTGAAACGTGCCTGAGCCTTCGCCCTGCCGCGTTCCCTGCGGGCCTGCTCACGGGCCTGCTCCTTGGTACGCTGCTCCTGCCTGCGGGCCTGCTCTCTCGCTCCGCGGCTCTCCCGCTTCGCGCCGGCGCTTCCGCCACCCGCGCCGGGAGCCTGCTGCCAGCCTGCGCCGGCAGCGCCTGCCGCGCCGCCCGCGCCTGGAGCCGTCCTCGCGGCGGACCCGGTGCAGGTGCACTTCTCCCCGGATCCCAGTTCACGTCCGCAATAAATGCAAATCTTAGCCAATCGTAACACCTCTTCCCATTCTCCTGCTTATGATATCACAATCCCTTCCGGCAATCAGGATGTTTTCCCGGACTTTGTTGTTAAAATAGTGTGAACATCCCGGTCCTGCGGCAGGCCGGGCGTCCCGTGCCGCCGGCCGGATGAACCATGACGATTTGCCGGATATTGTGGTATAATCGATATGATTTCCCGGCGGCAGGGCCGTTTTTTATTTCAGTGTCTTCACCGGAAAACCGGAATTCATTACAGAGGTATATTCGGGAATGATTATGAAAGGTTTCAGATTCAATATTCGAATGCTGTCATTCATGCTTTCGGATATCTTTTTCGTCGTCGCCGCACTGACCATATCAGGCTACATTTTCAAATCGGTCGAAAAAGGAGCGGAGATCGAGTACACGGCGTTTTTCTCGCGGATGATGGGATACTGGCCGGAAGCCCTGGCGTTCATCGTGACATTCATCGCGCTGAACTACATTTTCGGACTGTATTCGAGCCTGTGGAAATACGCCGGGGTGACGGAGATCATCACGATGCTTCTTGTCCTGATCATGGAATTCGCGCTCCTGATGGGCGCGACGATGGTCCTGGACATCGGGATCCCGTTCTTCACGTTCCCGATGAGCGTCCTGATCTGTTTCCTGGCCATGACCTTCACGCGCATGTGGTACCGGGTGGTCGTGCGCTCCAGGCAGATCCTCCTGACCGGCCCGTTCCGCAACCAGTTTAAAAAAGTGATGGTCGTCGGCGTGGGCGACGCGGGGGCTACGATCATCCGTTCCATGACGCATGATCCCAAGAAGCGAGGCCTCCCGGTCGTCCTGGTGGATGACGACCCGGATAAGATCAACGCCTCCTTCCTCGGCATCCCTGTCGCCGGCAACCGCCACGACATCCCCGCCCTGGCGAAGAAATACGAAATCGACCGGATCATCATCGCGATCCCGTCGATCAATACGGTCCTGCTCAAGGAGCTCCTCGACATATGCGTCAATACAGGCTGCGAAGTCCTCAAATCCGACATCGCCGAGATGTTCAACAACAGCATCGAGGATGCCGGCGGCCTGATCGTTTCCGGGGATGCGGACATCCCGCCGCTCCGGCTCGAGGCAATCAAGCCCGAAGACCTGCTCGGCAGGGAGCCGGTCGAACTGGACCTCCAGACCGCCCGGTACATCACCGGCCGGACCGTCATGATCAGCGGAGGGGCCGGCTCGATCGGCTCGGAGATCTGCCGGCAGCTCTGCAAGCTCAGCCCGAAGGAGATTATCGTCTACGATTTCGACGAAAACAACTCCTACACGCTGTCGTTCGAGATCGGGAGAAAATATCCGAAGCAGGCGTTCCGGATCGTGATCGGAAGCGTGAGGGACACCGAGAAGCTCAAGGACACGTTCGAGCGGTACAGGCCCGAGATCATTTTCCACGCGGCCGCGCACAAGCATGTCCCGCTGATGGAGAATGACCCCGAGGAAGCAGTGAAAAACAACATTTTCGGGACCTACAACCTCTGCAGCGAAGCACTGAAAGCAGGGGTGTCCAATTTTATCCTGATTTCGACAGACAAGGCGGTCAATCCGACGAATGTCATGGGCGCGTCCAAGAGGATGTGCGAATATGTCATCAAAGGGATGAATGACCGGGCCAAAAATTCGAACGGAGAATTCCGGACGATTTTCTCCGCGGTGCGCTTCGGGAATGTCCTCGGAAGCAACGGCAGCGTGATCCCTCTTTTCAAGAAACAGCTCGAAGCGGGAGGACCGATCACCATTACCGATAAGCGCATGACCCGCTATTTCATGACGATCCCGGAGGCCGCCATGCTCGTCATCGAGTCGGGATCCATGGCCGAGGGCGGCGAGATCTACATTCTGGACATGGGTACGCCTGTCAGGATCGACGACATGGCCCGGAACATGATCCGGCTCGCCGGCCTGGTGCCGGATGTGGACATCCCGATCGAATACATCGGGCTGCGTCCCGGCGAAAAGCTTTATGAGGAGCTGAGCATGGATTACGAAAACGTCGAGCGGACGAAGCAGCGTAAGATCAGCGTTGCCAAGGACGATTTCATGACGTATGAGAAGCTGGAAGGCCGGCTCGGGACCCTCGAGCAGGCGCTGAAGGATAAAACGGATATCCGTGAGGCCATCAGGACTGTCGTTCCTACCTATACGCCGGACCCTTCTCTCTGATACCCTTTTCAACACGAGGACCCATTCAACAGGAGGACCCATATGCAAGTCACCGCCATGAAGTGCAACGGCATCCCGGATCCGCTCGGGTTCGACCTGCAGGATCTGATGCTGAGCTGGATCGTCGACGGCGAGCCGGTCAGCCCCGTGGTCCGCTCGAGGGTGCGGATCGCGTCGGACGCGGATTTCCGCGACATCCTCGAAGACACGGGAGAGTCGGAGACAATCGACCCGAGGGGATATTTCCCCTCGATCGGGATCGTGCCGGCGACCCGCTATTACTGGGAAGTTACGGCGGAAGCAGCGGACGGGAGCCGATGCGCGGGCACGGCGTTTTTCGAGGGCGGTAGGCCGGAGGGAGACTGGCAGGCGGAGTGGATCCGTCCGGGCTGGGAGGATCGGGAGATCCATCCGCTGTTCCGCGGGGAAGTCCAGGTCACAGGTGAAGTGTCGTCCGCGCGCGCCTATGTGTGCGGACTCGGCCTGTATGAACTGTACGTGAACGGGACGAAAGCCGGCGGCGAATATCTGACGCCGGACTGCAATGCTTATGACAAATGGATCCAGTACCAGACCTACGATCTGACGGATTCCCTGCGGCCCGGCAGAAACGTACTCGCGTCGCTGACGGGGAACGGCTGGTACAAGGGCCGGTTCACGTTCAGCGAATTGACGAAGGAAATCTACGGGGACGGGTTCGCCTTTCTCCTGGAGCTCGACATCCGGTATAAGGATGGCCGCAGGCAGATATCCGGCACGGACGCCGCTTGGAAAAACAGCCCGGGCTTCATCGTCTCGGGCAATATCTACGACGGCGAGATCCAGGACATGACACGGTGCGGCGCGGATTGGGCCGGCACGGATTTTGACGATTCCTCCTGGACGCACGCGCGTGTGTTCGACTTCGGGTACGAACGGCTGTCTCCGCGCCGGAGCCTGCCGGTGCGGGTCATGCAGAGGATCCGTCCGGCCGGGGTCCTGGTCACGCCGAAAGGGGAGACGCTCCTCGACATGGGGCAGAACATGGTAGGTTGGCTTGAGGTGGACCTGACCAGGTCCGCCCCGCGGGATTTCACGCTCCGCTTCGGCGAGCTGCTCCAGGACGGTTGTTTTTTTAATACGAACCTGAGGACCGCGAAGCAGCGTTTCGAGTATGTCTCGGACGGGCGGGCGCGCGTCGTCCGGCCCTATTTTACCTTTTTCGGCTTCCGCTACGTGAAGCTCGAGGGTTTCGGCGAAGACCCGGATCCGTCCCTTTTCACCGGATGCGTCGTTTATTCGGACATGCGGACGACCGGTCGTGTCGAGACTTCTCATCCGCTGGTGAACCGGCTGTTCGAAAATGCCATGTGGGGCCAGCGGGGCAATTTCGTGGATGTCCCGACCGATTGCCCGCAGCGGGATGAGCGCATGGGCTGGACCGGCGACGCCCAGATCTTCTGCGCGACCGCGTGCATGAACATGGACGCGGACGCTTTTTTCCGCAAATACCTGTATGATATGCAGGCCGAGCAATCGTCGCGGGATGGGAATGTGCCGCAGATCATTCCGTCCTTCCGGATGGGCGAGCTCTTC
>CAZDPQ010000010.1:0-36021 GCA_964507305.1 uncultured Oscillospiraceae bacterium | reverse complement strand
GTCCAGCCCTCCGATGCCGGGGATCAGGATCCCTCCGAGGATCAGCGGCCGCGATGACGCTGTCCGGTCATCCGGGACAGCGGCGAAGCGGTGGCTGTCCTGCCCGATCGCCGTCACAACCTGCGCCATGGCACTCCTTTCCGTCAGCTCTTCGCGAAATCCGCGCTCTCCGCCTCCGAAGCCGCCCGGATATCCTTGCGCATGATCTTGCCGCTGATGGTCTTCGGCAGCGACGGCACAAACTCAAGGATGCGAGGGTACTTGTACGGAGCCGTATGGGTTTTCACATAATCCTGCAGCTCGGTTTTCAGCACATCCGAAGGCGCGTACCCCTTCGCCAGGACTACGGTGGCCTTGATCACGGTGCCTCGGACCGGGTCCGGTGCGCCCGTGACCGCGCATTCGAGGACGGCCGGGTGCTCCATCAGGACGCTCTCCACCTCGAACGGCCCGATCCGGTAGCCCGAGCTCTTGATGATGTCGTCCGTCCGGCCGACGTACCAGAGATATCCGTCCTCATCCTGCCAGGCGGTGTCGCCCGTATGGTAGACGCCGTCGTGCCAGACCGAGGCGGTCAGCTCGGGGTTGTCGAGGTAGCCGCCGAACATGCCGACGACCTTGTCGCTGCCCGTGTGGATCGTGATCTCGCCGACTGTGCCCGTCTGCGTCGGCGTGCCGTCCTCGTCGAGCAGGCGCACGTCGTAGGCGGCGGACGGCGGGCCCATGGAGCCGGGCTTGGTCTTCATCCAGTAGAAGGTCGCGGCGGAAAGGGTCGTTTCGGTCTGTCCGAAACCTTCCTTGAGCTCGAGTCCGGTCGCTTTTAAAAACTGCTCGTAGACCTCCGGGTTGAGCGCTTCGCCCGCGATCGTGCAGTGCTGCAGGGACGAAAGGTCGTACTGTGACAAGTCTTCCTTGATCAGGAAGCGGTAGATCGTCGGTGGCGCGCAGAAGGTCGTGACACGGTATTTCGCGATTTTCTTCAATAGGGTGTCCGGATCGAAGCGGTCCATGTCGTAGACGAAGATGCCCGCCTCCATGATCCACTGGCCGTACAGCTTTCCCCAGACGGACTTCGCCCATCCGGTCTCCGAGACGGTCAGGTGCAGGCCATCCGGGTCGACCTTGTGCCAGTACCGGGCGGTCGCGAGGTGCGCGATGGGATAGGAGTGGTCGTGGACCACCATCTTGGGCATCCCGGTCGTCCCCGATGTAAAATACAGCAGCAGGGTGTCCCCGATGCGCGGCAGGCTTCCGGCTTCCGGCCGGACAAATGCGGGAGCCCGTTCGATCGCCTCGTCGAAGGAGATCCATCCCGGCCGCGATCCGTTCACGATCGACCGGACCGCGATCCCCCCGTATTCGGCGCACGCGCCGTCGACGTGCTCCGCGATCGCGCCGTCCGCGGTGCAGACGACCATCCGGACCTTCGCCATTGAAAAGCGGTAGACCAGGTCCTTGACCTGGAGCTGGTTGGTCCCGGGGATCGCGACGGCGCCGATCTTGTGCAGACCCAGGATCGCGATCCAGAACTGGTAATGGCGCTTGAGGATCAGCATGACCCTGTCGCCCTTGCGGATCCCCTGCTGCAGGAAAAACGATGCTGCCCGGTCGGACAGGCGCTTCATGTCGCCGAAGCTGAACACCCGCTCCGCGCCGGCATCGCTGCACCATGTCATGGCGCGGCGGTCCGGCTCCTCGGTGCCGATCCGGTCGACGATGTCATACGCGAAATTGAACTCGTCCGGTACCTTGAGCCGGAATGTGCGGATCGTCCCGTCCTCACCATATGTTTCTTCCGTATAATTCTTGTACAGCCCCAGCATCTCAGCGGTCCCCCCGTTCGTCCACGATGACCGCCATGAAGGTGCAGTCTCCTCCGACGGCCGTCATGCCGTGCTTGAGGCCGGAATTGTAATAGATCGAATCGCCTTCGTACAGGATGGTCTCGTGGCCTGCGACGCTCACCCGGAGCGAGCCGCTGAGGATGTAGTCGAACTCCTGGCCGGCATGGGTGTTCATGGCGATCGGCCCCGATGCCGCCGCCTTGTCATATTTCGCGACGACGAGGAACGGCTCGGCGGTCCGGTCCCTGAACTGGAATGCCAGGCTTTCGTACTTGAAATCCCTGCGCCGCTCGATCGGGATGCCCTCGCCCTTCCGGACGATCGAGAACCCCGCGAGCTGCGGCGGCCGGCCGGTCAGAAGGTCGGTCAGGTCGATCCCGAAGCGGTGGGCGGTCTTGTAAAGGAAGGAAAAGGTGAAATCCCGTTCGCCCTTCTCATACTCCAGGTATTCCTCCTCGGTGATCCCGAGAAGTCCGGCCATCTCCCCGGCCGGAATGTCCAGGATATCCCGCATGCCGCGGATCCTTTCGGCAATTTCCAAAATGCTTTTCTCCATCGTCGTCTGCCCTCCCTGATGCGTCGCATCCCGGATGCCCGGGAAATCGCGGATCGGAAGCGCCCGGGCTTCCTGCCGGAAAACGGTCCGTCCGCTTTTCATCATCAATTATAGTACCCCTGCGCCGATTTGACAAAGCGCCTTCCGGCGCTTCTCCCCGCCGCCGGTGCCGGCCTTCAGCCCAGCGTCCGCCCGATCATCGCGATGATCCGGTCTTCGGATCCGGACGTGAAGCCCGATACGGCATAAGCCTTCGACCCGCGGTCGGCGGTGGCGAACCACGGATATTCCGTCACCCCGAACAGTCCGATCAGCATCGTCACTTCCTCCGGGTTGTCCGAAAAGTCCACATTGACCCTGACGACCGTCAGCCTGCCCTGGTAGGTGTCCGCGAGGGTCTCGACGAACGGGATGGCGTTGCCGGAATACGGCGAATCATCAAGGAAAGCGAACAGCACCGGGACTTTCTCTTTCGCGATCAGCTGCTTCGCGTCGTTGACCCTGCGGTACACGATACCGGAATACGGCTCGCCGTTGTCGACGCCGTTCTCGAAAATCACGGCCTCCACGGGAGAACCGGACGTGATGCCGCCGATGTACCCTTCTCTCCCGCAGGAAACGGTAAACATCGCCATGGCGGACAGAAGAGCCGCCGCCGCGGCCGCAGCTTTTTTCATCCCGAAAGCCAAAAACGCCCTCCCGATCCTCCGGGCACGGCCTGCCGGTCAGCCGTTCAGGCTGTCCTGGAGGCTGTCCGAATCGTCCCCGATGAACTCGCCCGTCCGGAAGCGCATGCGCAGGCGCTCCTTCTCGACCCGCTCGCTCAGCGCGTCCTTGAAGTTCCGCGAATTCTTGATGTTGCGGATCTCCAGAGTCGGGTTGGTCTTGTCCGTCGACATCACGACCAGCGTGCCGAGTCCGGTCATCTTCTGCAGGAGCGTCCGGCGCAGGGACATATCCAACACGCGGAACAGGAGGATGTCATCCTCGGTGGTGGTAAAAAAGCCGCGCCGCAGCGTCAGGCTCTTGGCACCGAGGCTATAGGTCGTAAAGGTGAACGGCAGGCCGAAAAACAGCCAGCGCTTCCTCTCTTTGATCACGGGCACCGCAGTGTCGGGATTGATGTTCTGCTCATTGTCCTGCATGGGTCCACCTCCTGTTATTTCCGATCAAACCATAGAAGCATTATATTCTATTTCCATATCGTCCACAATAGCAGGCGATCCCTTCCGGGCGCAGGACGGGAGCCCGGGATGGGGGTGCGGCTTTCCGGCCAATAGGAAAACTGCCGCGGTGTTCCGCGGCAGTCTCCTCATCCGGGACCGGATGCCGTTACCATGGAAGCGGCGGTTCAGCGGACCCTGCGGCGCCTTGAGGCAAGGCCCCATGCGGATGCCGGCAGAGCGATGGCCACGAGCGCGAGGAAAGCCGCTGTGTTCCCGCTGTCTCCCGTCGAAGGGCTGTCATTTGACGACGCGGCGGATGTCGGGGTTGCAGCAGCTGCGAAATGCCCCGTAACGGACACATCGATGGCGTCCTTATCGAATGTTTCTGTTGTGTCGCCTACGGTGATGTCGGTCTGGAAGGTCTGGAAAATCGTTTCCGCCGTCACAGCGACGCCGTCGACCGCATCTTTATTGTAGACACCGGTCGTATCGTTGATCAGGACGTTTCCCGCCCATGCCACGCTTAAGGTCAGGACCTGCGGATTTTCGGTGAAAACCGCCGTGGTTCCGCTCTGGGTCGTTTCCGTGGTGAATGTGGCGTCCGACAAACCGTTCTCCGACCATCTGGAACTGCCGATCAGCAATTTTGTTTTTGCATTGTAATCGGCAATGCTGCTGAAGTCATAGGTGATGGTAAAAACGTATTTATCGGCTTCTTCCGAAAGCGCGATCGTGAAACCCTCCGGCGCGTTTGCCTGGAGCAGCGCACGGGCGGCTTCCATTCCCTGCGGGAAATAGACCATGTTGTTTGTCACCGGAGACCCCGGATATTCCGGAATATCCGTCTCATCTTTCAGCACGTCGCAGGTGATGGTCTTCGTCCCCGCCCCGCTGACCGAAGTGATCTGCATCGTTGACCGGACTCGTCCCGCGTCGCAGGATGACGCCGCGATCAAAAGCAATGCCAAAGCCAATACCACACTGATTTTTTTCATATACGATCCTCCTTGATTTATAATGGTTTTTTCCTCCGATGAGTTGGGATCCTCCTTTCTCCTTATCATCATCTGCAACTCAGAACAAATGATTCATGGATTGCCGGTCCCCGGAATCCGCCTTTCAGGCGGGAGCATGGCCGGGAACGGTTTATGCGGTTCATTCTGATACCAGTAGGCTACCGATGAAAAGTCGTCGCTTCGGCTGTTGGCATGCCCGTGCTCGATGCTGACCCGAATATTTCTGGTGAACGCGACCGGATCCTGAAGGTGGTACCGGTAAACGCAGACTTTTCCCATCTTCGTATAATCTCCTTTTTCGCTCCAGGATTGTCCCGAAAACCGGTGTGCCGCGGACTGCATGCCCCAGGCATGGCAAAGGTAGTCTTCCGTGCCCGTGCCGTGCAGGGCCGGGGGCCATTCGTCTTCCGTGCCGCGGTCGATGAAGATCATGTCATCGCCTTCTCCCCACCATCCGGGCGACAGATGGCCGATGCTCATGTTCATCCCGATATAGTGCCCGCGCCCTTCCGCTTCCAGAATCAGGTAATTGCCCTTGTCGCTGAGGTTCCGGCCCTCCTCCGTCTCCATCCTTCTGTTCCACGCCTCGCTGTTCATTTCGCTGCCTTCCCCCTGCCATCCGTCGCAGGGATTTTCACGCCTCCACTGCGCGTGCAGATAGCAGATGTCCGACGGCAGCGCATCGTACAGCTGGTAATCGATATAGAAGAAGATCCCGTGGACCAGCACCTCCTGTTCATTGACGACTTCGACCCTGGCCCTTCGCTGGAAAGGCATGGGAAGCCAGCAATTCATCGCGACACCCATCCCTCCCTCGGTCTGGCATGTCGTGCTGAACGCTTCGCATTGATATGTGAATGTCTGCGCGTGACCGAGCCCGAAGAAATCTCCGACAGGAGTGCTGACAGACGGCGACGGTTCGTCGTCCCAATAGATATGGAGCACGATCTTCCGCAGATAATGCGGATCGGTCGAGCCGAACGTGAACCAGATGTGGGACAGGACACCCGGTCCTGCGATATCCGCCAGAATTTTGGTTTCACCGGGCGCGATCGGCCAATAATCGACATTTCCACCCGATCGGTCGTAGCTGCTGCACCTGCCGGAGCGATAGCGCTTCGGCATGGCGAGCTGGAGCAAAGGATCCGGATCGTTCATCATGCATTCCTCCTTCATATTTCGATGGCATGTTTCTGCAATGTGTCGCGCAGGATGCCGGCCATGATGTTGTAGCCGAGGGAACGCGGATGCACGCCATCGTCGGATATCCCCTGCTTCAGCGTGATCCCGTCGCTGTCCGCCAGGGCTGTGTGGTAATCTACATAAAGGATCCCTTCTCCGCACATCTCCTGAAGCCGGCGGTTGACGCGGACGATCAGCTCGTTCCGCTCCTTTTTGCATGAGGTGTAGATGCTGTCGGTCGGCAGGATGGAGCAAAGGACCAGTTTTTGCCCGTGTTCCCTGCAGAGTCCGATGATGGCGGAGATGTTTCCGAGGATGGATCCGTATACGGCATCGGCCGGTTTGCCCGGCCTGTCGATCCAATAGTCGTTCTCCAGGTCCCATGGATCGTTGGCGCCGATCCCGACGCTCGCGTACTGCGGGTGGAGCTGTATGACATCGGCCATGAAGCGTTTGCTCACATATTCCGATGTGTCCCCGCTGATGCCCCTGTTGATGATGATCTTTCCGCTTCTCCCGAAATAGGCATTCAATTCCCACATATGGATGATCGAATCCCCGATAAAGACAAAATCGACAGGCACCTCATTGACATACAACACTTCATTTTTAATGTCGAATTCCGCTCTTCGCGCATCCGCGTTGACTGTAACCGAAAAAGTGCCCGGTTTGATCATCGTGTTCCTGTCTCTCATTATCATTCCTCCTGCCCGTGTTTTGGTGCCGGCTCTGATTTTGCCATTCTTTCCATGACCTTTGCGGTCCGGTCCGCAAGGTCTGTGATCCTGAGCGAACAGGCTCCGCTGATTCCTGTCTTAATGCAGTCATGCAGAGGAGCTGTCCATTTTTCCGGAAGAGCCGCGGCTCCGAGAACCATCCCCATGACGGATCCCGCCGTCGCGCCGTTGCAGTCGGTATCGAATCCGCTCATGACGGCAAGGCCCACGGTCTTGCCGTAATCCGATTCTCCGTACAGCAGTGCGGCTGCCACGATCATGGCGTTCGGGATCACATGCCCCCAGTGAAAGCTTTTTTCTTCATCATAGGCGGTGTGGATAAGGCTGACCGCCTCTTCCCAGGAGACGCCCCGCCTATGCCATTCCAGCACGCTGCGGAGCGCTTCCGCCAGACGCGATCCTGCCGGGATCTGCGACAGGCCCGCGGATACGATCGAAGCGGCATCCTGTGAAACGCCTGCCGCGGACAGCATGGCGGCAGCCATCATCGCCCCGTAGACGCCGTTCTTGACATGGCTTACGGACGCGTCCTTGTATGCCATGGCAGCGCCCGACCGGGGATCGCCCGGCGTGACGTAGCCATACAGGTCCGCCCGTATCTGGGCGCCGATCCACTCCCTGAACGGATTACGCCGGCGGGCCGATCCCGGAGGAGCGACGGAATCCAGGAAATTCCGGTAGGCAGCTCTTTCCGCTGTACACAGTCTGAATGCCGGAAGGCGCGACAGCCAGGCGTCGGCCACATTTTCCATGGTGAATCCGGATCCGTGCTGTTCCAGGATCTCCAGTGCGAGGACTGTATAATTCATGTCGTCATCTTCAGGCATGCAGCGGACATTGTTGATCCATGCGATATCGAGGCCGAACAGCGTGTCGGCGATTTCATACGTTTCTCTGATGCGCTCCTCTACATCGGAAGACAGATAATGCCGAATGGGGTGATTTCCGGTATCCTTCAGGAAATGGATGATTTTCTCCCTTTTCCACCCTTCCACCGGTTTGCCGAGAAGGCATCCCGCCGTTCTGCCGAGCCATGCGCCGCGGATCTTGTCCGGACGGTCGAAGGAAACACGGCCCGCCGGAGGCATCGCGTATTCCGCCGGCCTCTGCGATGCCGTCGGACAGGCGTTCCGGATCGCGTCCAGGGTTTCCGGTTCGTGGTACGGAAAATCATCCCTTACAGGAAGTGTCTCGATTTCATCGTAGATCGCCGCAGCTTCCCGCTGGCGCTCCTCGATGTCTCTCTCCGAAGCGGCAAGCCTGCGGATGCGGGAATCAAGGTATTCCGCCTTCTTCCCTTCTCCGAGTGCCTGTGCCGACTCGAACGGCAATCCGTCCAGATGGTTCAGCCAGATGATATCCTTATACATACTGCATTCCCTCTCCTGCCGGTCCCGACCGTCAGCCGGGTCCTTCCGCGCGGTACACCCTGCATGAAAATCCCGGCATCTCTCCCGTTTCCGGTCCGTCCGACTGCCTGCCGGGGAAAATCATCGTGATCTTCGCTCCTTCGCCGAAAAAAGAATTCGGATCGAAAGCCGCCGCAGCACCTGAAACGTTGAATGCAACCAACAGGGTCTCTGCACCGCGCTTTCTTTCGAAGGCAAAGACGGACTCCGTGCACCGGAGCTGCCGGAACCCACCGCCGCTCAGCGCCTGGTGCTCCCGGCGGAAACGGGCAAGCGACCGGATGTGGTCGCGGATCTCCATGACCCAGGCATCCTCATCCCAGGGCATCGTCCGCCTGCTGTCGAAATCGTCGTTCCCCGGCACCCCGACCTCATCGCCATAGTAAATCATGGGGATCCCGGTAAAAGTGAACAGGAAGGAATACAGCAGATCGACCTTGTCGGCCCGTCCGCCGGCTATCGTCAGGATCCTTGCCGTGTCGTGACTCCCGATCAGATTGAGGAGATTCGCGTTGATGACCGGGGGATACCGGACCATGATGTCCGCCAGGCGCATGCTGAATTCATCGGGCGTGATTTTCTGATGGATGAAAAAATCAATGCCGAGCTCGCGCAGCGGATAATTCATGATCGAATCGAACTGATCCCCCTTGAGCCAATTTGTCGCGTCATACCAGACCTCGCCGACAATAAACACATCCTTCTTGATCGCCCGGATGCTTTTGCGGAATTCTTTCCAGAGATCGTCATCGACTTCATCGGCGACATCCAGCCTCCAGCCGTCAATGTCAAACTCCCGGACCCAGTATTTTCCCACCTCGATGAAATACTCCCTCACTTCGGGATTGGAGGTGTTAAGCCGTGGCATGACGCCGATATTCACGGCAAATGTGGCGTAATTCGCGGAAGGCGCGCATTGCACCGGATATTCGTAAATGTCGTACCAATCGCTGTATTTCGAGTCGCAGCCATTGCGGATCACATCCTGGAAGGCGAAAAATTCATTGGAAGTATGGTTGAAGACCCCGTCAAGGATCACGCGGATCTTCCTGTCATGACACCTGCGGACCAGTTCCCGGAACGTGGCTTTGTCGCCGAGGAGAGGGTCGATCTCATAATAGTCCGCGATGTCATACCGGTGATAGGAGGAAGACCGGAAAATCGGCGTAAGGTAGATGCAGGACACGCCGAGATCGGCAAGATGATCGAGCCTGTCGATGATCCCCTGCAGATTGCCGCCATACGCGCCGCTGATGCCCGGCAATTCATCCCACTCTTTCAGCGGGTCCGCGGAAGATGTCGCCAGCGGATCCCGGTGGAACCTGTCCGGAAAGATCTGGTAGAAAACGCTGCGGTGCGCCCATTCGGGAATATCGTAGAGGTCGTTTTTGTTGATGTGCGGAAACTGGAAATAGGAATTGCCGACGACATTGCGGGGAAATTCCTTCTGGATCCCGTCCAGCGTGTAATAATAGGTTTCGCCGCAATAGCCGATCTCAAAGAAATATTTGAAACGTCTGCTCCGGTCGGTGATCACCGCGCTGTAATAGTCATACGATGTCCCGCGGAGGATCCCTGTCATCGGCACGCATTGCAGCTCGTACAGGACAAACCGGTCGGAATAATGGAGCCTGCAGGAAGACACCCCGGTCTTCAGGGTCCTCAGGGTGATCAGGAGAGAGTCGCTGCTGACGCAGCTTGTGTACATCAGCTGATTCTGCGAGTGGAATACGCTTTTTTCGAATAGTTGAAAATGGTCCATCCAATGAGGTCTCCTTTGATTGGTCTCCGGTTACTGGTCTCCGCCGAAGGATGCCGCGAATCCGTTGACGAAATGGTCCTGGACATAATAGAAAAACAGGATGATGGGCAGGCTTCCCAGGACGGCTCCCGCCGCGAAAACGGGCCAGTTCGCCCCGAAGCCTTCTTCGGCGAAAGTCCTCAGCCCCCGCGCGATCGTATAGAATTTGTCTCCTGTCAAGAGGAAAGATGCAAAGACGAATTCGCTGTAGCACAGGATGAAATTGTACACGATGACTACAAAAAGCATCGGCCTGGCGATCGGCATGATGATCTTGACAAACAGCTGGGGCCAGGAGGCTCCGTCGATGACCGCGGCTTCTTCCGTGCAGCAGGGCATCGAATCGAAATAGCCTTTCAGGATCCAGATCGAAGACGGCAGCGTGATCCCCACATAGACAAATATCAAGCCGGTCAGAGTGTTGATCAGGTCCAGAGCCTGCAGAAGCTTGAAAATCGAAATCATGGACAGCGTGGAGGGAAACATCTGCAGAAGAAGGAATACCATCAGCAGGTTCTTTTTTCCGATGAATCGGACCCTGGAAAAGGTATAGGCTGAAACAAGGGTCAGGGACACGGATAGGAAGGCCGTGATCCCGGATACGATCGCCGTATTGACCATCCACAAGACAAAATCCGTTTCACGGAACAGCCGGATATAGTTGTCCAGGGTGAAGGATATGCTGAATCCGTCATAGAGGCTGTCCGTGTCGCTGAACGATATGATCAGGGTATAGAGGATCGGTATCATGACAGTGAAGGTGAAAAGAATGAAAAACGCGTTCAGGATGAAGGATTTCACATGTTTCCTATTCATGGCTCCCTCCTTTCCTCTTCCGGGTGATGAGCATTCCCGCGGATACCGCAAGAGCGATCATGAGAAAGAGCAGGATGGAATATGCCGCGGCAAATCCGTATCGCTCGGACGCGAAGGCCAGCTTATATATGTATGTGATAAACAGGTCTGTCGCGCCGGGGTTGTTCAGGCTTCCGGAAACCGGCCCGCCGCCGGTGATGAAATAAAGGCCGAAGTTGTTGAAGTTCAGGAGGATCCCCATGAAAATGATCGGGGCCAGCGAACGGATGAGAAATGGATAGGTGATCGCCTTGAAGCGGGCGATCGCCCCCGCGCCGTCGATCTTGCACGCGTCATACAATGTGACGGGGATCGCCTGGAGGCTTCCGAGCGCGACGGACATGATGAACGGGAACGAATACCATACGCTGATCACGATGACGGAGATCCTGGCCCAGAATGGATCGGTCAGCCACTCCACCCGATACCCGATTTTATCCAGCACCATGTTGACGATGCCGTAATTGTAATTCAGCAGGCCCTTCCAGACCAGAAGCGTGATGAAAGCGGGGGTCGCCCACGGCAGGATCAGCATGGTCCTGTAGATTTTCCGGATCTTGATCTGCCCGTCGTTCAGGAGGATGGCCAGAACGATCCCCATAAAGCAGGACAGGACTTCGACCGTGAACGCGTAGATCGCGGTCCAGCTGAAGACGGATCCAAGCCCGCTGCCGACTTCGGTGAAGATCCGGATGTAGTTCCGGAGTCCGATGAAGCTGTAATCCACATAGTGTGCCTGGCTGTAGTTGGTGAATGAGAGGTAGATGCTGTAAGCCAGCGGGAACCCCATCAGAAAAAAGATGGCCAGCGCGGCGGGCAGGATCGCCAGGTATGCGTTATACTTTTTAAACATTGCCTTTTGTCACCCCGGATCTGTCATTCCTGCATGTTCTGGATATCGATTTCCATGTTCCGGCGGATCTCCGTCAGAGCCTCCGCGCAGGTCTTGTCCCCTTTCAAAGCCAGAAGGACCCCGTTGGTGAAATACGTCCATACGGTCCTGGCTTCGGCCAGGTTCGGGAAAGGCTCCGAACCGTACGCGATGTCCGTGATGGCTTTGAGATCCTCATGCTCCTGGATATAGGGAGAATCATAGGTCGCAATATTGAGCGGCGCTCTTTTGAGCTTGTTGACCTCCATGATCGCGGTGAGATGCTCATCCGTCAGAAGGTATTCGAGAAGCGCGTCCGCCTCTTTCTTGTACTGCGAATAATTGTTCAGCGAGAATCCGGAAAGAGTCGAAAGCGGTGTGCTTTTCTTGCCGTTGCGGAAGGGCGGCAGAGGCACATAGCTGAAATCGATCCCCTTGGAGCCGTATTCATCCAATGCCCAGGGACCGGTGATCGTATACGCTACGCGCCCTTTGCAGAACAGGTTGTTGATGATGTCGATCGTGATGTCCTTCGGCAGGTATTTCTTGTCGTACATTTCCTTGATCTTTTCGAGTGCCTGGACCGAACCGGGAGAATCGATCCCGATATCGGACGGCAGATAGTTGCCGTTCGTGTCCTGTCCGAAAAGATAGCCGCCGTATCCTTTATAGATCGGGTAGGTGAAATAGAGATTGGTCGGATCGAACAGGAGACCGTAATAATCATACCTTCCGTCGCTATTCACATCCTTTGTCAATGCTGCCGCTTCTGCAAACAGGTCTTCCATGGTGGCCGGCGGTGTCTGGACCAGTTCGTTGTTGTAAACAAGGCCGTAGGATTCGATGGAATACCCCACGCCGTATATTTTGTCCTTGTATTTGAACGCGTCGAATGCCAGCTTCTGGAACCGGTCGAAATAAGAAGCATCAAGAAAATCCAGAGGCCGTATGAGAGTGGACATGGCAAGCCCGCCGATTTCGGAGTGCGAGCTGATGATGATATCCGCGGCTTCTCCCGATGTCGCTCCCGCCCTGAATTTCGGTGTCAGTTCGAAAATATTGACCTGCTCGACGGTAGACCGGATGCCGGTCTCATCGGCAAACTGGTCCAGGATGCCCTGGATGACCGTGTTTTCTTCCTCGGAAAGGATCGACCAGACCTTCAGGACAGCGGACGGATCCAGCGAACTGCCGGCATCCGATTGCGAACTGCCGGTTCCGCCCGTCGGGTGCGTGCAGCCCGGAAGCATCAGAGCGATCGTCAGGGACGCAGCCAGCAAGGGCAGCCATCGTGTGGATAATCGATACATACATCACACCTCCATGTTTCAGATCTTTGACTTTGAGGCAACATAATCGACGATTTCGTTGATCTGCGCGACATCATCCATCGGAAGGGATAAAGAAATGTTCCCGGTCTGCATGATGTCGATGTGTCTTTTGATTTCGTCGAAATCGACGCAATCCGCCGAAAGGCACACCCCGTTCGATACCGCGATCAGTTCCTCGAGCTTGTCGACAGGACGCGGCTGGTTGGGATCCGATGCGATCCAGATGTCGCACACATTCCTCAGGCTGCACAGCTCTTTGACAAGGTACAATGCCCTCGAATGGGAATGCAGGCCCGCTTTTCCGAAATGGTCGATGACCCTCTGCGTGTACGGCGCACCGAATTCGCGGTACTGTTCCGGCGATATCAGGCAGGCCGTGTCTTCGGACATGCTGACCCTTCCCTTGAAGAACAGGTCTCCGTATCCGTTTCCCTGATAAATTTCTTCGGCCATGCGCGTCACATATTCCGCGATGCCGATCGTAGCCTGCGTGCAGATCTCCAGGAGTTCATGCACTTTCGCCTCTTCCTCGAAAAAGTCTGTGAACAGCTCCTGCCCCCTGAGTGCATACGCCAGGTCCAGCGGCGAATAATACCCTCTGTTCAGCGGGATGCCCGAATCTTTAAGCGCGAGCATCAGGGATCGCATGATCCCGCTGAACACTTTGAAAAACGGCGCTTCGCCGAAGGGCGGGATCTTGTACATATCATCCCAATCGATGATGACGGGATTGCTCCAGCTCGTGTCCGGTGCAAACGCGACATCGCCGGCAAGGAACGCGCTGTAGTCGCCGATCCCCAGAAAAGGCACCACGAACGGGATCACATCGTCTCGCACCTCTGTGCGGCCTTCGAAAAGATCCTTGTGGATCCCGAGTAGATCCGCGAGATACGGTTCCGGAGAATGATCATAGTCATAGCGCGTCAGGTCGATTTTCGCGTAAATATTGTCCGCGGGCATATAAGCCCGGAACACAATGTTTCCGGATGAGCCGGACAGGGCCGCCCGGTCCATTGCCTGCAGCTTCTCGACCGTCCTGCGGATTTCTGGTTTATATGCCTCAATGCTTTTGAACATGACTTCCGCCTTTCTAATCGTCTATGATCCTTTTCGGAAACCGGTTGAAATCGATGGCGAGACTCTTGTAGTACTCATCCATGCGTTTGAAATAATCTTCCTTCGTCGCAATCGAGTCTTCGATGACACGGAGCTTTTTCAACTGGGTCAGATGGATGATGTCCAGCGCGACCTGTTCGATGCTCATCTCCACGATCATGGAATTGCTGGTGACATAGCTGATCTCTTCGATCGCCGAATTGCCTTCGCCGATGATCACCTTTTCACGGTCGGAGATCACCACAAGCTTGCGGCTTGACCAGATCCCCTTGAGCAATTCACTGTCCAGCCCATACTGGTACACCGTCCCGAAGTCAAAGCGGAGCCTGCCGAAGGTAAACAGGATGATATTCACGCCCCGTTCGCTTGCTTTTTGAAGAACATCTCTGAAAAGTTCCGCCTCGTCAGGCCAGAGGGACAGATACAGCTCGCTCGTGGTCTCCTGGATCAGGCGCCCGACCTCGACGACCATCTCCTCATATCCGTTGATGTTGATGATGTAGCGTTCGTGCTGGCTGTCGTTCAGCGACAGTTTGTCGAATTCTTCCTTGATGCTTTCGATCTCTTCGAGATAATCTTCCTTGTATTTTTTCAGCAGATCATTGTAGGGAACCGCTGCGTAATACTTCGATTTGGAATTGATCTCCACGATCGCGTTCTTCTGGATCAGCCGCTTGATGATGTCATAGATCATGGTCCGGGAGACTTCCGAATTCTTGCCGAGTTCATAGGCGGTGCAGGGGCTGTGCGCGAGAAGCGTGATGTAGGCTCGCGCCTCATTGGCTGAAAATCCGATTTTCTCAAGTCTGTCGCTCAGGTTGTTCATACCAAAACCTCGTTTTCTCCGTTCCGGATGCTTCACGGCAACACCGGTTTTCCACTGGTCCCATCTAAGCTGGTATTTATAGTTATGAATATTATTCAGTTATCGCACTACTATCATAATGAAACCGGGTAAAAAATGCAAGCCCTTTTTACAAAATTCTTGTAAAATCGGAGCGTCGGACAGCCTGGACATCTTCTCCTGCTGTCTTGCGCAGCCGTCCTGCAGCCGTCCGCCGCGCCCCGCGGCTTGTTTTGCGACAGAGATTGTGCTACATTCGTACTGAAAACAACGGGCGCGCACAGCGCGCGGGGAGGTCGCTGTCGGTATGGCCGGTGGGATGGGCGGAGGATTCGGGGGAGGCCCCGGCGGAGGAGGATTCGGCGGCGGCCGTTTCCATTTCGACGACTCGGAAATCCGCCCCGTCATTACGAAGCAGATCCTGCTCCGGATCGCGCGCTATTTTATCCCCTATTGGAAACTGCTGCTCCTGCTGGTGATCTGCATCATCCTGACCGCGTCTCTTGGCCTGGTCCCGCCCGTCCTGACCCGGCGCATCATCGACGTCGCGCTTCCCGGGAAGCAGATCCGCCTCCTGGTCCTCCTGGTCGCCGCCTCCTTCGGCGCAACGGCTGTCAGCGGCCTGATCCTGGTCGGCCAGAATTACCTCAACAGCTGGATCTCCAAGCACATCATCCAGGACGTGCGCAACGCGATGTTCCGCCATCTCCAGTATATGTCCATCCGGTTTTTCTCGGATGTCCGGCCCGGCGAGATCCCGTCCAGGATGAACAACGACATCGGCGGGATCGAAAGCATTTTCGCCGGCACGTTTGTCCAGATCCTGCAGAACATCTTCGTTTTCCTTACGACGGCCGGCATCCTTTTCTATACGAACTGGAAGCTCGCGGCCGTCAGCATGCTGATCCTCCCGCTGTTCGTCATCCCGACGCGCAAGGTCGGGAAGGTCCGGTGGAAGATCGCGGCCCGGACCCAGGAAAAGCTGGCCGAGCTCAATACGGTCATCCAGGAGACGCTCAGCCTCGGCGGGACCTTCCTGGTCAAGCTTTTCACAAAGGAAAAGCAGCAGCAGGCGGAATTCGAAAAGGTCAACGCCGATGTCACCCGGCTCCAGATGAAAGAATCGCTCGCCGGGCGATGGTTTTTCATGACCATCACCACGATCGTCTCGCTCGGGCCGCTGATCATCTACCTGATCGGCGGGATCCTCCTGATCCGAAGCGGCGAGATCACGATCGGCAGCATCGTCATGTTCGTCGCGCTGTTGAATCGGCTGTACGGCCCCGTGACGTCGTTCGCGAACATCAGCGTCGACATCACGCGGTCGCTGGCGCTGTTCGACCGGATCTTCCAGTATCTCGACATGGAGCAGGAGATCGTCGACGCGCCGGATGCGAAAGACCCCGGCACGGTCCGGGGGGAGATCCGGTTCGCGGACGTCCGCTTTTCCTACACGGACAAGGCCGTGACGCTCCGGGACATCAACATCGAAATCCCCGCCGGGCGGATGGTGGCGTTCGTCGGTCCGAGCGGCGCGGGCAAGACGACGATCACCTACCTCCTGCCACGCCTGTACGACATCGACGCCGGCTCCATCACGATCGACGGGACCGACATCCGTGCCATGACCCTCGAATCCCTGCGCCGGCAGATCGGCATCGTGACCCAGGACACCTACATGCTCAACGCCACGATCCGCCGGAACCTGCTGTTCGCGAGAGATAACGCCGGCGAAGAAGAAATCGTGTCCGCCTGCCGCACGGCGAACATCCACGATTTCATCGCGTCGCTTCCCGACGGGTACGACACCCTCGTAGGCGAGCGCGGCATCAAGCTTTCCGGGGGCGAGAAGCAAAGGCTCGCCATCGCCAGGGCTCTTCTGAAAGATCCGCGCATCGTCATCCTCGACGAAGCGACCTCATCGCTCGATTCCGTTTCCGAGTCCCTGATCCAGGATGCGATCGGCCCCCTGCTCCGTGGCCGCACCAGCCTCGTCATCGCGCACCGTCTGTCAACGATCATGGCCGCGGACTGTATCTACGTCGTCAATCAGGGCCGCATCGAGGAGAGCGGCACCCATGAGGAGCTTTACGCCATGAACGGTCTGTACAGGGAGTTGTATGAAAAGCAGTTCCGTAAAGGCCGCGGGAAGGCCGTCGTATGAAAAGCCGTCCTTCCCCTCCGGAATATGAGAAGATCCTCCAGAGCGGCAGCTCCTTCCCCGTCGAGGCCTTCCTCCAGGACAATCTCCGGAGGCCGTTCGTCGTCCGCGACCACTTCCACGATTGCTTCGAGCTCCTGTATTTCCTGAGCGGCCGGGCCACCCAGCATGTGAACGGCTGCAGTTTTTCCGCACAGGCGGGCGACGTGGTCCTGATCCGCAGCGGGAGCATCCACCGCACCTCCTGCGGCGAGGGAGAAGACTGCCGCATCCTCGTGCTGAAATTCCTCCCCTCCATGCTGGATCCCTCATTCCTTGCCATGCAGGATTCCCGCTATCTGGCCTCGTTCCTCAACCATGTGCCGGCCGGCGGCGCGGAAGGCCCGCTGGATCCCGGCGGCTGCGCGGAGCTGCGCGCCGTCCTGCCGGCCGTGCTGGAGGAATACACGGCCCGGCCGAAGGCCTGGGAGCTCCGCGTCCGGGGGTACCTGCTGGAGATCGCGGCGCTGCTGGTGCGTCACGGATTCGTCCGGACGCCGGGCGCTCCGGAGGATCGCGCGGATCCGGGCCGGGCGAGGGCCGTCATCCGGATGATGGAGGAGCGTTTCGCGCAGCCGCTGACGCTCCGGGATGTCTCCCGCGCGCTGAACATGAATTATTCCTACGCGTCGCGGTACATCAAGAGCGCGGCCGGCACGAATTTCAAAGCCTATCTCGATTTTATCCGCGTCTGCGAAGCGGAGAAAAGGATGCTCGAGTCGGGCGGGAGCATGGACGGGATCGCCGAGCAATGCGGCTTTCCGAGCGTCCGGGCTTTTCAGCGCGCATACCGGAAGTTCCGCGGCTGCGCCCCTTCCGCCATTTTCAAATCCTGAACGCGTCTTCCGGCTCCGGTCCGTCCGGCCGTAACCGTCGGTGCGGCTTCCGTTTCCGCCGCAAAGGCGCGGGCTTTGTACCGAAATGTAAAAAAATGTCCGCATTCGGTAAAATCGGATCATTGCCATCCGGCCCGCGGTGGTTTTTAATGAAGGCATGCACCGGAATTGCGGTTCGCGGAAATGGAGGGAACCATGCGCCCCTTTACCCCTGATTATACGAATATCCTGGATGCCGCGCGCAATGTCGAGGCCGCACGCCTTCCCCTGTATGAGCACCTGATTTCGGATACGATCATGGAGCAGGTCCTCGGCCTGGAGTTCCGCGGCCTGTACGGCGGCGATGACGGCGACCTGGCGGAATATTTCCGCCATTACTGCACGTTTTTCCGGACGATGGGCTACGACACGGTCTCCTTCGAGGCCTGCATCGGGCCGGCCATGCCCGGCAGCGGCTCGCTCGGCGGTCATAAGAAAGGCGTGATCCGCACGATGGAAGATTTTCTCCGCTACCCGTGGGAGGAGATCCCGGATATGTATTTCGCGAAATACAGCCGTCTGTTCGATGCCCTGCGCGGGGCGATGCCGGACGGGATGAAGGCCATCGGCGGCGTCGGGAACGGCGTGTTCGAGAGCGTGCAGGACATTGTCGGCTTTGAGGATCTGTGCTACATCGCCATCGACGACCCGGAGCTGTTCGACGGGCTGTTCGAGCGGGTCGGCGCGCTCAGCCTGCAGATCTGGGACCGGTTCCTCCGGGAATACGCGGATCTCTACTGCGTCTGCCGCTTCGGCGACGACCTCGGATTCAAGAATGCCACACTCCTGTCCGCGGATGTCATCCGGACACGGATCATCCCGCAGTACGCGAAGATCATCCGGCTCATCCACGGATACGGCAAGCCGTTTCTCCTGCACTCCTGCGGGTCGATCATCGAGGTGATGGACGACCTGATCGCCGCCGGGATCGATGCCAAGCACTCCAACGAGGACCAGATCGCCCCGTTCCCCTGGTGGGTGCGGACGTACGGCGACCGGATCGGCAATTTCGGCGGGATCGACACTGACGCCGTCTGCCGCCTGTCCGCCGCCGACATGCGCGAATACATCCTCGATGTGATCCGGCAAATCGTCGGGCACGGTGGTTTCGCGTTCGGGTCGGGCAATTCCATCCCGGATTATGTGCCGGTCGAAGGATATCTGAACATGGTCTCTACGGTCAGGGAATACCGGGGCGAATGATATCGTTTCAGCCGTTCAGGAGAGCGAACGGATCAGCGTGATCCATCCCGAAGCTTTCCGCGACACCCCGGCAGGTCAGGGCTCCTTTATAGGTGTTGAGCCCGGCCAGCAGCGCCGGATCCTCTTTCATCGCCTGTTCCGCGCCTTTTTCCGCCAGCTGCAGGATGTAGGGCAGCGTGACCCCGCTCAGCGCGAGAGTCGACGTCCTCGGCACGCAGCCGGGAATGTTCGCGACCGAATAATGCAGCACGCCGTGCTTCACATAGGTCGGATCGTCATGCGTCGTGGCGCGGTCGATCGTAGCGATGCACCCGCCCTGGTCGATCGCGACGTCCACGATGACCGAGCCTTTTTTCATGCTCTTGACCATGTCTTCGCTGACGACCTTCGGCGCCTTTTCGCCGGCGACCAGCACCGCACCGATCAGAAGGTCCGTTCGGGCCACCATCTCCTCCGCGCTGCCGCGGCTGAAAATCAGCGTGCCGACCCTTCCCTGAAAAATATCATCCAGATACGCCAGGCGGGTCCGGCTGATATCCATGACCACGACGTGCGCCCCGAGACCCGCCGCCATTTTCGCCGCGCTCGTGCCGACCGTCCCGCCGCCGACGATGAGCACCTCCGCCGGCAGGACGCCCGACACGCCGCCGAGCAGCACGCCGGCCCCTCCGTTCTGCTTCTGCAGCAGGTTTGCTCCGATCTGCACCGACATGCGCCCGGCCACCTCGCTCATCGGCGAAAGCAGCGGAAGGGAGCCGTCGGGCAGCCGCACAGTCTCATACGCGATGGCGGTGACATGCCGCTCCAGCAGCATGTCGGTCAGCGCCCGGTTTGCCGCCAGATGAAGGTACGTAAAAAGGACCTGCCGGTCCCTCAATAGCGCATACTCACTCTCCAGCGGCTCCTTGACCTTGACGATCATGTCGGAGCGTCCGTAGACATCCCGGCTTTTGCCGACGATCTCCGCCCCGGCCGAGCGGTATTCCTCATCCGCGAATCCGCTCCCCTCGCCGGCGCCCTTCTCGACCAGCACCCGGTGCCCCTCCGGGAGAAGCGCCCGGACACCCGCCGGCGTCACGGACACCCTGTATTCATTATTCTTGATCTCTTTCGGTATACCGATTATCATGCGGACACCTCGCTTTCCATGCCGTCACCAGGGGACGCCCTGCCCGATCATCCTCATCTGCTCCGCGCTCAGCCGGATGGAAGCCGCCTCGAAAGCATCGGCCATCTGCTCCGCAGTCGAAAAGCCGATGATCGGCAGGACCGGGAACGGCTGGCTGAGGAGAAACGCCGCGGCAAGCTGGGACACCGGCCGCCCGGTTTCCGCGGAGAGCCTGCCGAGAGCGATCATCCTTTTATCATTGAGCGGATTATTGTAATAATCCAGCATCTTCCGCGACAGGTTTTCCTTGCCGTATTTCGCGAGCTTCGTAAAATACCCTTTGGCCATTCCCGAGTACGGCATGGCCGCGTATCCGGTCGCGCAGTGCCACCGGTATTCCTCTTCCGTCATTTCGACCAGCGTGTCGTCTTCACTGCCGCCGTGATTCACCGACGCGCAGCTCCACCGGTTCTGGGTCCCGAAAAATACCTTCTCCGCCGTCTCCCCGAGCCGGGCGACCGCCTCCATCGTCCGGCCGGCCGTCCAGTTGGACACGCCGATGGACCGGATCTTCCCCTGCGCGTGCAGTTCAAGAAGCGGGCCGAGGATCTCCGCGACGGGCACGCCTGGCGCGTCCCGGTGAAGCCAGCAGATATCGATCCATTCCGTCCTCAGAGCATCCAGCGACTCTTCGATGTCATGGAAAATCTCCGCCCGCCCGACCCTGGGGGTATGCATGGATCCCAGATCCGGGTGGCCGCACTTGGTGCTGATGATCAGGTCGGAACGACGGAGACCGCCCTCCGGCCCGGCTCTGCGCGACAGCCATTCCCCGATCACAGCCTCGCTCTCGTCCTTCCCGGACGGAAGCCATTTGCCGTACACATTCGCCGTGTCGATGATCCTGCCGCCGAGCTTCCCGTACAGGTCGAGCATCTCCATGCCCTGTTCCTTGTGTTCGATGTCCAAAAGCGCAGCCCCGAAACAGATCCTCACTCCGGCCGCCGCGTTTTCCCGGATCGTCATGCCGTGCCACCCCCTCGTCCGCCTTTTATTTTCTACCGTTCAGACCGATACGCCTCTTTATCATGGTAACGATATGCAGGCAAAAAATCAAGAATCCGCTGCTCTTTCCGCCCGGCAGTATTCGCCCATCGTGTTCCATTCGCGCCGGAGGACTCCCGCCATGAGGATCGCATACAGCACGGTCCACGCGACTGCCAGAAGCAGCGTGCCGGCAGGCTTGCCGACCGATTCGTCCAGCGGGAGCCGGTCGCGCAGGAGAATGAACGCTGCGGCGAGGGCTGCGTTCTGGAGCGCGATGGTCAGGACAGGTCCCCAGGGAAACAGGGTGCTGATGCGAACATCAAGGGACCGCGCGGCGCAGGCGAGCTGAAGGATCCGGACAAGACCGATCGCCGCGGCGGCGGCAAGCGCGGGGCCGGTCCTGCCGAACAGGTTGTAGAAGACATGGCACAGGATCCCGTTCAGGGCGAGAGAAAGCAGAGAGATAAGGATCAGGAAGCGGACCTTCCCTTTCAGGGCAGGAATCAGCCCCGCGAAGGCGGGCCTGAACGGCAGGATCAGGGCAAAGACCCGGAATGCGCCTGCGCCGGGGAGGAACTTGTCCGTGTATAAAAGCGTGATCGTTTCAGGGGCAAGCACACAGAATACGGATGCGAAAAAGCCGAGGACCGCGAAGCAGAGCGTGACGGCGCTTCGGTAGAGAGCCGCCGCGCTTTTGGGATCGCCTTTTTGAAGAAGCGCGGAAAGCTGCGGGACAAGGATCGCCGCGATCAGGACAGCGGCGGCGGTCACCGGCAGTTCGGCGGACGCGTTGGCGTAGATCCCGACGTCGCTCGCCGCGAAATAGCGCGCCGTGAAGATTTTCCCGAGCTCGAGTCCGAGCAGGCTGACGAATGCCGCCGCTCCGGCCGGAAAAGAGAGCTTCAGGATCTTCAGCGCGAGCGCGGCCTCCGTCCGGCGGAAACGCAGGCCGCCCGCTGCTTTTTTCAGCAGCAGGAGCCCGGCGATGGCGAAAAGGACCTCTGTGCCGAAATAGACCGGCAGGAGCTGCTCCAGACGGAGTCCCGCGAGGCCGGCAAGGAGGAGCACTGCCAGGGACACGGCGCCGTTCAGGACGCGGAAGAGGAAAGCACGGGAGGTCCCGCGGCACGCGGCCAGAATGCTGTCGAAGGAAGACATGACGATCCACGCCCAGGGGAGCACGGCGAAAAGAAAAAGGGATCTTTCGATCATAGGATCGTCAAAAAAATCCGCGATCGCGGGCGCCGCGATCACCAGGGCAAGGCCGGCCAGAAAACCCATGGCTGCGGTCAGCATGGCATATGCCGACAGGACCTGCCGCCGCGATTCCCTTTGAACGGGATCCCGGAGGTAAAAGACGATCCCGCCCGCCGCTGCGAAAACCGGTCCTCCGCCCGGCGAAACAAGCCCGGCGACGCCGGAGGATCCAGCGGCAAACGCGGACGACGCGAGACTGACGATCAGGAGGATCTCGGCGTATGTTCCATATTCGGAGAGGGTGAAAAACCGGGAGAAGAGCATGGCGGCGGCCGTTGAAATGACAAGGACAGACAGCGCCGGCGCTGTCCTTTTCAATGCTCCGCTGACGATGGACCTTTCCATAATGGATCCCCCGTCCGGCTTTCTGCGGATTTTCCCGCAATGCCGGCATACGCTGCGCCGAGAAGAGCCGCGATCTTTTCCGGAGAAAAACGCTCCATCGCTTCTTCCGCGATGGCACTTTTATTATACCGTTTTTTGTTCAAGAACATGTCCTTCATTGCATCGGACAGAGCGGCCATGTCGCCGGGCGGCACAAGCATGCCGTTGCCGGAATGGACATAAGCCTCGGGACCTCCGCAGCGCGTAGCGATCACGGGAAGTCCGCACGCAAGTGCCTCGATGAAGGCAACACCGAAGGTTTCGGCCTGCGAAGCAAGGATAAAGCAATCACTGTCCCGGAGAAGATCCGCGACTGCGGGCCGCGGCCTGCGCCCCATCAGCATCACTCTGCCTTCCATCCCGAGTTCCCGCACAAGCTGTTCGAGGCCGGGCCTTTCAGGGCCGTCTCCGATCACCGAAAGGATCGCGCCGGGCATGCCGGGCGAGCAGGCGGCAAACGCCCGGATCGCAAGATCCATGCGCTTGACCGGCAACAGATTTCCCACCGAAACAAACCGGAAAGGCCGAACATCCGTTCCGGATGTTCGTGTATCCGCTATGGCATGCTCCCCTGCCGCGGCCGGATCCGCGGCGGCTGATCCGCCCGGGCCGGCCGAAGGATGAAAAAGCGTCGTGTCAACCATGTTGGGGATGAAGAGAGGATCCGAGCCGAATCGCGCGCGGATGATCCCGCACAGACTCGGACTGACGGCGATCAGAAGGTCAGCCCCATGATACGCGTCATACGCCTTCCGGTAAAGGGCTTTGCCGATCGTTTCGCGAATGATGGCGGAAGAATGTTCTGTCACCGCCAGAGGGACGCCGGTCCTTTTCCTGAGGCGGACAGCGGCGGAAGCCGGGTCGGTGTAATGGGCGTGCATAAGATCCGGGCGTCCGTGTTCCCTGACGATCCGGGCATACAAGGCACGCAGGGCCGTCTCCGTGATCCGGCGCTTGACCGGCGAAGGGATATTCCCTGCAGGGATGCTGCAGACATACACCGGGATGCCGCTGTCGGTGAAATGCTCCATGCCCCAGCGGCGCCATCTGCGGATCGAACGGACATCAGCAGCCGCGAAAACGACCTTGTGCCCGGCGGCCGCGAGCGCCCTGGCCTGGTCGAATTCGAACAGGCCGAAGGACTTGTTCTTCGCCGAAGGAAATCCTCTGGCAATGATCATCACATACATCTATTGACCCGTCATGAAGCGGCAGACCGCTCCGCACACCTGTCCGACCTCCTCTTCGGTCAGGTACGGATGCATCGGAAGGGACAGGACGGTGTCGCACAGCGTATCGGTCACGGCAAAATCGTCCGTGTCGTGGAGAAGGTCCGCAAAAGCGCCCTGCCGGTGCATCGGCTTGAGATAATAGACCATCGAAGGGATCCCCTGCGTCTTGAGGAAATCCCGGAGCGAATCCCTCTGATCACGGTCGCGAAGCTTGATGGTGTATTGGGCAAAGCTGGAAACATACCCCTCGGGAATGTACGGAGTCTCCACCGCATCCCCGAGTCCCTCTCCGTAGAGCCGGCAGATCCTGTTCACATCGTCCAGCTCGTGGTTTTCGAACGCGGTCAGCTTGACGTTCAGGATGGCCGCCTGGATCGTGTCCAGGCGCGAATTCACGCCGATCCGCACATTGTCGTACTTGTCATGGCCCTTGCCGTGGACTTTGAGCGAAGCGAGCGATCCGGCAAGAGCGTCGTCGTCCGTAAAGATCGCGCCCCCGTCGCCGTAGCATCCGAGAGGTTTCGCAGGGAAAAACGACGTGGTCGCCGCGTCCCCGAAGCTGCAGGCCTTCCGGCCTCCGATGCTGCCGCCGAACCCCTGCGCGCCGTCCTCAAGCACAAGCAGCCCGTAACGCCGGGCGATCTCCAGAATGCGCGGGTAATCCGCGGGAAGACCGAACAGATCGACCGGGATCACAGCCCTGGGCCTGAGCCTGCCGCCGTCAAGGACCCGGAGGATCGCCTGCTCGAGCCGGTCCGGATCGAGGTCAAAGGTCGCGCGGTCCACATCCACAAACACCGGGACAGCTCCCCGGAACGCGACGATCTCTCCCGTGGAAAAAAACGTGAAATCCGGCACGAAGACCGCGTCGCCCTCTCCGATGCCCCACGCCATCATCAGCAGCGTCATCGCCTCGGTCCCGTCGGCACAGGTGATGCAGTGCTTCACACCGGCATACGCGGCCAGGCGCTTCTCCAGGATCCCGACCTCGGGCCCGCCGATGAAATTCGCCTCCCTCAGGACCTTCTGGATCGCCGCGTCGATATCCTCTCTATACGCCGAGTATTGTTTTTTCAAATCTCTGAATTCCATGCATTCTCCATTCCGCCTGCCGGCCCGTCCCCCGGGAGTCCCGGCCTCAATCCGCCGTTTGGCCCTTCACGATCTCCCGGATCGTCCCCTCCGCAGGCCCGTACGCCCGGCCGCACGCCCCGCACGCCAGGTCCTCCGGCAGAACGGCGCCGCATTCGCAGACCCAGCCTCTCTGTCTGGCCGGAACGCCCGCCACGAGCGCGTGATCCGGCACGTCTTTCGTAACGACGGCGCCCGACGCCACCATGGCCCACCGCCCGATCGTGTGCCCGCAGACGACCGTCGCGTTCGCGCCGATCGACGCACCGTACCGGACCAGGGTCTTCCGGTAGCCGGCGGGCCCCTTGGGGTACTTGCTCCTCGGCGTCAGATCATTGGTGAAAACCATCGACGGTCCGCAGAAAACATAATCCTCGAGCTCGACGCCCTCGTATACCGACACATTGTTCTGGATCCTGACACCGTTCCCGATCCGGACATTGCAGGCGACGTTGACATTCTGGCCCAGCGAGCAGCGCTCACCGATCACGCTGCCGCTCTGGATGTGGCAGAAATGCCAGATTTTCGTGCCGTCGCCGATCACCGCACCGTCGTCCACATAGCTGCTCTCATGTACAAAAACGCTCATCGGCTGAACCTTCCTTTGAAATCCATGGTCGAGCACCGGTCCAGCGGCAGCTTTACAGGCCGGCCTTCCGCGGCCGACTTGTAGATCGCCAGGACAAGCTCGAGCGCTCTCCTGCCATCCCCGGCAGTCACATACGGACTGCGTCCCGTCCGGATCGCTTCGATGATGTCGGCATACAGCGGCGTATGGCCGAAGCCATACACATTGGGCGGATTTTCATAATAAAGCGCGCGGACCTCATCGGGATCGTCGATCCGGTCATCGAACCGCCACTCCTCGATCCGGTTGACCGACTGGCCTCCCGCCTTGACCGTGCCCCTCTCTCCGAACAGATACAGAGTCTCCTCCAGATTTTTCGGGTAAATGTCGGTCGTCCCCTCGATGATCCCGTAGCTGCCGTTCGCGAATTTCACCAGCGCAAGGCCCATGTCCTCCGCATCGATATAGTCGTGGTTGAGACGGTCCGTCATCCCCGTGACTTCAAGGATGTCCCCGCCCATCATCCACCGCAGGAGGTCGATGTTGTGGATGCACTGGTTCATCAGGGCGCCGCCATCCTGCTCCCAGGTCCCCCGCCATGACGCCGCGGAATAATAATCCCGGCCGCGGTTCCAGCGGATATGGGCCGTGCCGTAGAACATCCGGCCGAACCGGCCGCTCTCGACGGCTTCGCGGATCTTCCGGATCGACTTGTTGAACCGGTTCTGATGGCACGCGCTCACGACGACGCCCTTCTCCTCCGCCATCGCGATGATCCGGTCTGCGTCCTCCAGGGACAGCGCGATCGGTTTTTCGATGATGACATTGCATCCGGCGCCGATGCAGTCGAGGGCGATGCGCGCGTGCTCGCCGCTCTCGGTGCAGACGGCCGCCAGCGCGGGCTTCTCGGCCGCCAGCATCTCCCTGTAGTCGGCGTACCGGCGGACCTTGTCCGCCAGTCCGAACTGCCGGGCCTTTTCCTCCATGCGTTCCGGCACGACATCGCAGATGGCCGCGATGTCAAGCCCGTTTGCCTGCGCGGCGGCGAAATGGTTGGGAGAGATCCTGCCGCACCCGATCAATACATACTTCAGATCCATACCTGCAATACCCTGCCGGCTCCCGCGGAGCCCGGCCCTTTCTCCGTCCGGCATCCTGCTGCCGGACCTGTCCCGTCACAGAAGATCGATGTTGGATCGGTCCCTGACGTTCTTCAGGACGTTTTTGGTGTCGAAAACCGCCTTGGCATGGCGGCAGACAAGCTCGTAATCGACTGTCGTATGGGCCGCCGTCACGACGACCAGGTCGGCCGAACCTGCAAGTTCCGCCGTCAGCGCGGGCTCGCCCTTCCGGACCTTGCCGTGCTCCCGGAATTCCGGAATGTAGGGATCGTAATAGACGACAGCGGCGCCGAGCTTCTCAAGCTCCTCGATCACGCGGATCGCCGGACTCTCACGGTAATCGTCGATGTCCTGCTTGTACGCAACGCCGAGGACCAGGATGCGCGAGCCGCTGACCGCTTTGCCATGCCTGTTGAGGATCTTCATCGAACGCTCCGCGCAGTATTCCGGCATGCGGTCGTTGATCATCATCGAAGATTCGATCATCGAGGTGTGGAAGCCGTATTCGCGGGCTTTCCACGAAAGGTAGTAAGGATCGAGCGGGATGCAGTGGCCGCCCAGCCCCGGGCCGGGATAAAAAGCCTGGAATCCGTAAGGCTTGGACTTCGCAGCGTCGATCACTTCCCAGAAATTGATCCCCATCTTGTCGCAGAGGATGGCAAGCTCATTGACCAGACCGATGTTGACATTCCGGTAGGTATTCTCCAGGATCTTCTCCATTTCGGCGATGGCCGGGGAGGAAACCCGGTGGATCGGGGCTTCCAGGACACTCTCATACAGGATCGCCGCGATCTCCGTGCACTCCGGGGTCATCCCGCCGACGACCTTCGGGGTGTTCTTGGTCTTGTAGATCAGGTTGCCGGGGTCGACGCGCTCCGGGGAGAATGCGAGGTAAAAATCCTTGCCGCACTTGAATCCGGTGGATTCGAAAATCGGCAGGAGGAGCTCCTCCGTCGTACCGGGGTACGTCGTGGATTCGAGGACGATGAGCATGTCCCTGTGCATGAACGGTACGATGCTCTCCGCGGACGAACGCACGTAGCTGATGTCCGGCTGCTGATGCTCGTCGAGCGGTGTCGGAACGCAGATGCACACGCAGTCCGCCTTCGCCGCCTGCGAAAAATCGGTGGTCGCGGTCAGCAGCCCTGATCCGACGATCTTCTCCAGATCCTCGTTCACCACATCCCCGATATAATTCCGGCCCGCGTTGACCATCTCGACCTTGGATGCCTGTACGTCAAATCCGATCGTGCGGTAGCCGGCCTTGGCCTTCTCGACCGCGAGGGGGAGCCCCACATACCCCAGGCCCACAACACCGAGCACGGCGGTCTTGTCCTTCAATCTGTCCTTCAAGCTGTTCATTCCATCATTCCTCCGAATCCATCCGTATCGATTGTTCAAGCGCCCGAACCATATGCCTTGTCAAGGTTCGGGACCACCTTTTCCCATGTGAAGTCATACTGGATCTCCGACAGGCGGGCCCGCCGTTCGTCCAGTTCCTCCCTGTGCGCGCACAGGCGCCGGATCAGCCCGCCGACCTCGGCGGGATCCTCGGGGTCGACGGCATAGCCGATGCCGCGCGACTCCACGAACTCCGCGACGGCCGTGCCCCTGCCGACGATCACGGGCGTCCGCGTGATGACCGATTCAAAAAACTTGACCGGATAGGCGGCGGCCCAGTTCGCAACCCTGTTGTCATACACCGCGTAGACAAGGTCCGCCCCGCTGTACAGACGCGGGCTGTCTTCCGCGGCATACCGCCCGGTGATCCGCGCGCCGGGGTAATCCCCCGCGATCTCCCTCAGCCGTCCGTAATGGCATCCGTCTCCGTGGATCGACACCGTAACGCCCGGAATGTCCCTGCAGACATCCAGGAGCAGCTTGAGCTCGTCATACTGCCGGACCTTGCCGATGTACGCGATCCTGAGATCCGGGGATACGGTCTTCGGGATTTCCCGGAACAATGCGCTGTCCGGGTAATTGGGGAGAAAGATGAACTTGGACAGATTGGCAGGCCTGACATGGGACTTCTGAATGTCATTGACATACAGGATGTGATCCGCGCGGCTCTGCATCCGGTCCGTAAGGAAGCGGATCAGTCCGCGGATCCCCCGCCTGCCGGGCTGCCCCTCGTAATATTCGTGCATGTCGAAAACCACGGTGCGCCCCGCGCGCCGGCGTCCCGCGAGGGCTCCCGCAAGCGCGCCGTCCAGGTCGTGGCAGTGCAGGACATCGAAATCCTTTCCCTTGAGGAAAGCCCGGACAAGAAGAGCGAAACGCAGATACGCGCCGGCCTGCCGGAGCCCGGATCCCGGCCTGGACAAAGGGAAAAAGCGACGGACGCGGATGCCGCCGACAGTCTCGTCCGCCCGGTCGGCACACTCCCGCTGCCGGTCCCAGCAAAGGATCTCCACGGCATGCCCCCTGCCGGTCAGATAGCTCGCTTCCTTATAGACCCTGTGATCCGGGTTGAAAGAATTCGTCAAAATCATGACGACGTTCATCGTCTATTTGCCCCCGTCCGCGGGCCATGCCGCCCGCCGGTCCCGGAGTCTGTGCCTGAACCGGCGTCCCCGGGAAGTTCCAACCGATTATATCATAAAGCATGGGGGTTTGCCATTGTCAAAATAAGCCCCCGCTCGTCCTTGCCGGGCACAAAAGGGCGTGTAAAACGTATAAATAATAAAGATCCATATTCAAGATCCGGCAACCGGAACACGGAGGTATCGATATGAACAGGATTTCTTCTTCAGGGCGCGCTGCCGCGCGCTGGCTGTGCCTGCTGCTTGCGGCCGCGCTTCTTTCCGGCGCGGTTTCCTGCGCGTCATCCAAAGTCCAGGCGGAAGACCTGATGGAAGGCTTGTCGCCTGCCGGCATCTCCGGCAAGACCCCCGACGAAGCGTTTATCGGCGCCATGGCGGATTTCTCCATCGGATTGTTCCAGAAAGCCGGCAAGCCGGACGGAAATACCCTGATATCGCCGCTTTCGGTCATGCTCGCGCTTGCGATGACCGCGAACGGCGCGGCCGGCCGGACCCTGACGCAGATGGAGACGGTCCTGGGAGGCGCCATCCCGCTCGGCGAGCTGAACCGGTATCTGTACTCTTACACGAACAGCCTGCCGTCGGACAAATCGGCAAAACTCGACATCGCCAACTCGATCTGGTTTCGCGGCGATGCCGGCCGCCTCACCGTCCGCCGGGAATTTCTGCAGACCAATGCCGACTATTATGCCGCCGCGGCTTACAAGGCGGCCTTCGACGGCACCACCCTCGACGATATCAACCATTGGGTCAAGACCCGGACGGATGGCCTGATCGATAAGATCCTCGACCGGATCAGCGATGATACCGTAATGTATCTGATCAACGCCATGGTGTTCGATGCCAAATGGCAAACCGCTTACAATCGCTCCAATGTTTCGGAAGGCACCTTCACGGCATATGACGGCATCGACCGGAACGTCGTCATGATGCGTTCCGAGGAAGCAGTTTATCTCGAAAGCGCGGATGCGTCCGGATTCATCAAGCCCTATGCGGGAGGACACTATGCTTTTGCCGCGATCCTTCCGGACGATGGGACGGATATCATCTCTTTCATCTCCTCCCTCTCGGGGAGCGGATGGACGGATCTCCTCGGCAGCGCGTCCGATACTGCGGTGGCAGCCACGCTTCCGAAATTCAGCGTGGAGGATAAAATCACCATGAACGGCGCGCTCGAAGCCATGGGCATGACGGACGCATTTGATTCCGGCGCCGCCGACCTGAGCAGGCTCGGCAGCTCCACGCGCGGCAATCTTTTCATCAACGAAGTCCTGCACAAGACATTCATCCAGGTCGACGAACTCGGCACGAAGGCAGGCGCGGTGACCAAAGTCGAAGTCAATGATGAAGCGTATGTCGAAACGAAGACCGTCACGCTGGATCGACCGTTCCTGTACGCCGTCATCGACACGGAGACGGATCTGCCTCTCTTCCTCGGGGCTGTCCTGACTCTGGGCTGACCGGCAGGAGAGCTTCCTCGGAGCGAACGCTCCTCCCTTTCGGTTCGAGCGTCCCCTGGTAGGCGATGACGATCCCCCAGTAGACCCACAGCCATTCTGTGGTGATATTGGAGCTTGCGCTGATGGAACCGAGGACGAAACCGGCCATGAAGCACATGATCCCCAGGGAAAGAGACGAATGGATCCTTTCGGTCGATTTTCGGTACGTGTTATACATCGTTTTAAACAGCCGCACATAAAACAGGATGTACAGGATGAAGATCACGACCCCGTATCCTGTCAATATTTCCATCCACCAGTTGTGCATGTTCGTGATGATGCCGGTGTCAAACACCCGGAAATGGCTCATCCAGTATTCGATATTCCCCGCGCCGACCCCGAATCCAAACGAGCGGACAAGGAACAGGGCACCGTTGCGGATCAGGTTCAGCCGGATCAGGTTGGAATCGGTTTCCCCGGAAAATCCGAGGGATAGCTTGTCCATGACCCTCGTATATAAATGGAGGATGACATCCGGCTTCAGGATCACGTAAACGGCCGCGGCGACACAGGCGAGGAGGACCAGCCTGCGCACGCGGCGGCTGCGGAGCTTCATGAGGATGAACAGGGCGCATCCGGCAGCCAGGCCGAGCAGGTTCGCCCGGGAGTTGGTCTTGTACATCAGGTACGCGGAGGATAGCATCAGCAGGTAGTACAGCAGCTTCATCGTGCGCCGGCGGGTGTTCGCGGAACAGACATATGCCGCGAATATCGACAGAAGCATGAACAGCGCCATGTTGTTCGTATTGTCGAACATGGAAACCGGATATTCGTACATCGCGTACACATCCACCTTCTCATCAAGGAAAAGGTAATGTCCCGTCAGGATCTCGGACCAGCCGATCATATTGTGGACCACCGCCATGGCGGCCATAAGCCGGAAGGCCGTGAGGATGCTGTGGGTGTCCGTCAGGTATTTGCTGAAGATCAGCACGCAGAGGAAGCCCAGCATCAGGAAATACACGGCCCGGTACCAGCCGGTGTCGTCCTTGACGAACGCTGCCGTGAAGATCGCGTACAGAAACCAGATGCCCATGACTTTAACGGAGAAATTGTTGTAACGGCCGCGCGGGATATTGACCGGCTCATTGTTCAGTAAAATCCGGACGGCCATCCACAGAAATGCCGCCATGATCAGCAAACGGAACAAAGAGAGCTGGAATATGCCGAAGTCGACTGAAAAAATGCCCGCAGCGATCATGGATGCCGGAATGCTGATGTAGACCAGTTTTTTCATCATGGCAAATCGCTTCCCTCATCCCCGGGCCCGAAAGGGCCGGCCGGCCTGCTCAGAATTTCTTCCAGTAATTCATCGTCAGGACAAGCAGGGCCCCCGCGATAGCGCTCAGGAAAAACGCGACGACAACATTGCGCAGGACCTTCGGAGATTCCGGGCTCTCGGGAAGCACGGCATTCTTGATGACCTCCGCGTTGCGGTCCAGGATATTCATGAACCCGGCGTCCATCTTGGACGGGTCAAAGGTCGTCATATACTCGCCGATATTCTGCAGTTCGCTGTTGAACCTGCGGATCATGCGGTCATTCATGTCGATCATGGATTCCAGATCGGCGATCTCCATCTTCAAAGCCGCGATCTCCGTCTCGAGCGCCTCATATGCGGGATTGATCGCGTCCGCGCCGTCGACCCGGATCACCTTGGGCGTATCCTGCAGGACCGGTGCGATTTCGTCATACTTGAAATTCCTGGCTTCCAGACTGGACTGATACGTGTCGGAATTGGCGATGCATTGCGTTAAAAGCCGCGAGATCGCGATTTTCTTGACATTGACCTTGACATATTCCATGAAGTAGGCCGTGTGCGTATTGGCTGTCTCCGCCAGAACGGCCGGATCCCGGCCGGTGAACTCGATGTTGACGGTCAGCGGGCCATCCGTGGTCTTGCGGTTGGACCCCTGGAAACTATACTGGATCGTCTCGGCAAAATCCTCGGCGGTCGTGTCCAGGTCCAGATCGCGGATGGTCATCCTGCAGAGGCTGTCGTCGAACAGGTAATCCATATAGTCATTGCCGGATACCGGATAAATCAGGTATTCGCCCGCTTCGGTCTGGATCTTGTCGGGCACCGACAGCCTGATCCGGGTCTCGCACAGGTAGGACGGCCGGATGATAAAAAGGCTGAACAGGGCAACGGCCGCGGTGACCGTGAAAACAATGGAAGCTATGAGTTTCCATTTTCGCATCACGGTCAGTGCCAGTTCCTTCAGGGTGATCATCTCATCGCTGCTTGAATTCATCATATCCCCAACACCTTTCGCATCCGGACGCGCCGCCCTCCCGAAAAGGATCCGCGCGCTTCCGGGCCCCCGTCCGTACGGCGTAAAAGCCGTTGCCTACACTATACCACAACGCGCGCGGACCGGACAAGCGTCATTCCCCGGCAGACGCCCGCATACGGATCCCGCGCCTGCAAACCTTGCGGAGATGAAGGACCGACAGGATGCCGGACGTGAAATACACCACGGTGAGGGCGACCGCAGCGCCCTGCAGGCCGAATGCCCGGATCGCCAGCACATCGATCACGGCATGGATGACCGTGAACACGATGTTGATCCTGAGATTGAACCGCTCTTCGCCGGTCGCGGCCAGGATGTTGCCGGTCAGGACCCGGAAAAGAGCCTGGGCAAGCGACGCGATCAGGAGCGTCCGCATGATGCCCGCGGCGTCGACATACCGTGCGCCGAAGAGGATCAGGAGCACCCATTTGGAAAAAATGATCAGCACGATATGGATCGGGATCATGACGGCCGCGTTGATATAAAGCAGTTTTTTGAATTTCTCCCAGATCCATTGCGGGTCGTTCATATGCCGCACGAAGTAGGGGAAGACAAATATCACCACGGACTGGAGCAGAAACAGTGATATGGTCAGGATATAGGATGCGACCTTGTATTCAGCAAGGGCATTCTCGTCCTTCAGGACCTGGCCGATGATGAACGTCTCGTTCAGCTGCATGATCAGCGACGCGGCGTTCGCCCCGGACATCACAAGCCCGAGGCGGATCATTTTCTTCAGCGTGTCCCGGTCCGGCAGGACCGCTCTGGCTTTGAAAAGGCCGAGGTTCCGAAGGAAGAGGAACCCGAGCGCGATGCCGGCCGCGGAGGCGATGTACCGCGCATAGACGATTCCGCTGAGCTTCCACGCGATCGCCATCGAAATCTGCAGGGCCACCATCAGCGCGGAATAGACAAAGGACAGCACGGAATATTTCTTGTTCTCGAAGCTTGCCCGCAGCAGGAGCGAGATATCCTCGTACAGGAATGCGAACAGCGGGAGAAATGACAGGAGCATCAGGAGCGGGCGCGCTCCGTCGAAAGAGAAGGGAAGGCTCAGGAACGCAGCGATGGAGGCGGCGATCAGGAGCAGGTCGAAGGAGATGCCGATGACCAGGGACGCGAGGAAATATCCCTTCTTGTTCGCATCGGTGTCACCCTTGGCGCAATACCGCATCGTGGCGTAGGATATCCCGATGCCATTGACAAGCAGGATGTAATTCCTTATGTTGTCCACATAGGTGAGAAGCCCGTAATCAGCCTTGGTCAGGAATCTCGGCAGGAAAATCGCCGAGATGAACCCCACGATCTTGACAAGGGAAGAGCTGATCACGATATGGAAAAAGCCATTTCCGGCCACCCTGCGGAAGAGGGCCTTAAGCTTCGCAATATTGCCTGTGATCCATTGCATCCCCGCCACCCGCCAGTCAGTCGAAAAAGGCCTTCTTCACGCCGAGGACAGTCAAGGCCATCAGCCTGTCGATGGTTTTACGGCTTTCGGCCATGGTCCTGACCAGCTGTTTCAGATCTTCATCGAGCGGAAGCCCGTCCATGTGTTTTTCATAATAATCCCGGAGAAATCCACGCACATCGGGGCGCGTCTGATACCAGTAGTCGAACGGATTCATGCTGTTCGCACCGGCCGGAGAAGCGCGGAGTCCCGCTGCGTAAAAGAAGCTCCCGAAGGTGCGGCCGGCTTTCCGGAAGGCGCGTCTGCCGAGGTCGAGCAGCTTTCCGCCGCGGGAGGCGACATTCATGGCCCGGCTCGACGGCAGCTTCAGCGCGCCGGGGTATTTCGTCCGGACCCACTCGGCATACAGGCGATGGCGGACCCGGTATTCCAATGGCAGCGAAAAGCAGCATTCCATAAAATCCACATCGATGAACGGGGATACCGCGTAGGTATAATTCTTTCGCACCATATGCGAAGAGAGGCAGCCGAGAAACCCGCGAAGCATCATGCTGTACAGCTCGTCATTGGGGCATGCGATGCCGATCGCGCCGCAGGTGAACTGCAGGTCGAGAGTCGACGAATATTTCTTCGCGCTGCCGGAGGGCGGACGGAGCACCGGGCTCTCGCAGAATGTGCCGACGACGACATCGCCCAGCTGGCCTGTGAATTCCAGTCCGAACCGGTCGAAATCCAGGCTGTCCAGCAGCCGCCTGCCCCCGGTGATCCCCGCGTAGTAGCCGGCTCCCCCGTTCATTCGGATGATCTCGTCGATGTCAAACAGGAATGAGGGATTGTCCAGCTGCATATGGATATAATCATTATGGAGAGCCGCGGCGACCCCGCCCGAAAAACGTCGCTCATCCGAACCGCCCTGCGAATAGGAAATATTCGTCACGCCCGAACTCATCTCCGAAGCGACCCAGGTGGTCATGCGGGAGTCAAAGCCCGCGCTCAGATCCGCCAGATGCCTGGCGTAGCCGTACTCCGCGTCCTTGTCCAGACACCGGCGGACCGCCTTGCGGAAGCCCGCGTCCACAAGCTCGACGGCCTCCTGCAGGGTGCACCGGATCTTTTTCTCATTCTGAAGCTCGTAATACGGAACCTCGTCCATCCGCGCCGGTCCATGGACAAGGCAGATGCCGGGGAGGAGCCGGCTCACCTGCTCCTCGAAGGTCGTCCTGCCGACCAGGTATCCGAAGGTCAGCATGTAGCGTACCGCCTGCGGATCCATCCGGCGCGGGATCCCGTTTTCCTTCATAAAATCCATGATGTAAGCGAAATCGGAAGACGTCACCAGAAAATCATCATTGCGGAAAAAGAATGCAGCCATGTCCCCTGTCTGATTGGGAAATGTTATGCCGACCCCCTTTTCCTTATCATA
>CAZDPQ010000009.1:0-37037 GCA_964507305.1 uncultured Oscillospiraceae bacterium | reverse complement strand
GCAGCTGTCTTGGTGTTCTGATAGGTCTTCGTCGCACGTTCCCCGAGCGCCTGGCAACAGCAGATGTAGAGCATGTCGATGATGTTCAGCTGCCCGATCGTCAGGGGCATGTCGATCCCGATAAATGCGTTGACGCTGCGCGGCGTCGTGTAAAGATTCAGATCCGAGGTCTTGGACAGTGGAGAAATCGTAAAGTCGGAAAGGGAAATCACCTGGGCGCCGTTTGCCCGGGCAAGCCGCGCGCACTCCACGATATCCTCGCTGCGGCCGGAGGACGAGATCGCAAAGACGATGTCCCCCTTTCCTGCGATGGAAATCATGAGTTTGCGAAGCGTCGCGTCTTCCTCCGCGACGCACGGAAGTCCGATCCTGAAAAACTTGGAGTAGGCATATTTGGCGCTGAGGCCGGAATTCCCGGTCCCGATGAAGATGATCTTCCTGGCTGCGATCAGCGAAGCCACAACCTTATCGACCGTATCCACGTCGATGATGGCGAACGAATCCTCCAGGATCCGGAACGCAAGGTCGAACACCTTTTCGCAGATCTGCGACGTCGTCATGTCGGGAGTGATCTCGATATCCTTGATGTCTTCCGTCCCCTTGTTGTTGACGATATCGTTGACCAGGACAGCCTTCATTTCCTTAAATCCGCTGTATCCCATTTTCTTGCAGAAACGGTTCACGGTGGCGTAGCTTGAGTCGCATTCGCGCGACAGCTCCTGGATGGTCATCTTGACGACCTGGCCGGGATTGTCGCAGACATACTGCGCGATCCGCCTTTCGGCGCTCTTGAGGCTGTCCATGGTCCCGCGGATCTTCAGGAGGCAGCTTTTCCTTTTATCCAGCATGATTTCTGTCATAAAATATATCACCTCAACGTTTATGAATAAACACTTTCAGTGCTATTGTATCCGGAAGCGCCCTTGCCGTCAAATGGAATTTTTTCACAATGCTGGTGAATATCCGCGGATATGCGCCGAAATCGCTGGTAAAATGGCAATCTGTATCTTTTTACGATCGGTATTTCACAAAAAAATGATACAGGCAGCCACTGGCCGCCTGTATCGTCACTTCCGTCTGATATCGGGGAATGTATCAAAATATTTATCCGGTCCTGATTCATCTTTTACAGTGTTGCGCTCTCCGATGATAGAACCCGGCGAATCCCTTATCCGAAGGTCTTGATCTCGAAGCTGCTGCGGACGATCGCCCGGCACTCCTCGAGCGACGAAAGGATGCCCAGTCCCTTGAGCTGCATCAGGAAATTACCGGTCACCGAAGCCTCGACCGGCCCCGCGACGACCGGAAGCCGAAGCGCCTTGCCTGTCAGCTCGGACATGAACCGGTCCTGGATCCCCCCGCCGACCATATTCAGCTGCGCGATCTTTTTGCCGGTCACACTCTCGAGCCCCCGGATCGACCGCACATATTCATCAGCCAGTCCGTTGTAGATCGCCAGCGCCAGCTCGCCGACCCCGGAAGGGCGTCCCTGCCCGTTCTCTTCGCAGAACGATGCGATCTCTTCCGCCATGCGCAGGGGGTTGTTGAACCTGGGGTCGTTGGGATTGATCCGGAACTGCATTCCCCGGGCCATGGCCTCCCTCGCCTTGAGCTCGATGTCGTCGTAGGAAAGCTTCTCCCCGCGATGGTTCCACTCTCTCCTCAGGCTCTGCATCAGCCACATACCGGTGATGTTCTTGAGGAAAACCGTTGTCCCGAACGCCCCGCCCTCATTGGTGAAGCCGGCCGTCCTGGCCGCATCCGAGCAGTCCAGGCGATCGGTCACGATGCCCAGCAGCGACCAGGTCCCGCTGATCAGGAAAGCGCTGCTGCGGCCGGTCTCCAGCGGGATCGCCACCGCGGCGGACGCCGTATCGTGCGTGCAGACCGCCACCACCGGAACCGGATCGATCTCCAGTTCCGCGCAGACGAAGGGGCTGAGCGGCCCGATCACGGTCCCCGGCTGGATGATCGGCGGGAAAAGGTCCTCCGGGATATCCAGGCGCCGGAGCAGCTCCGCGTCATATTCGCGTGTCGAGGCGCTGACCAGGCTGCCGGTCGTCGCCATGGTGAATTCGTTGAACATCTTCCCCGTAAGGAGGTACGCGAAATAGTCTGCGGTGTACAGCACCTTGTCCGCCAGCCGGAACAGGTCCTTGCGGAAAATATTCTCCGCGTACAGCTGATAGATGGTGTTGAATGTCTGGGTCGCCAGCCCTGTCCGCGCGTACAGCTCCGGGAACGGGACGATCCGGTGGACGGCCGGGATGGAGGTTTCCGTCCGCTTGTCCCTGTAATGGACCGGATTCGTCAGCATCGCCCCTTCGCGGGAAATGAGCACGTAATCCACACCCCAGGTATCGATCCCGATGCTGTCGACATGCCCGTATTTCCGGATGGCTTTGCGGATCCCTTCCTTCAGGTCGTGGTACAGCCGGAGCGTATCCCAGTAGAAGTATTGTTCGGTCATGACCGGGTCATTGGCGAAACGATGGACCTCCTCATATTCCAATCTTGTCCCGTCCCATTTCGCAACGACGGCACGCCCGCTGGACGCGCCGAAATCAAAGCCGAGAAGCACTTTCCCCTGTGTTTTCATCGCTATTTCTCCTCTCCGGATATGATTCTATTATCCACGATTGCGCCTGGTAAATCAACCGCCGCCGGGAAGCGTGTTCACACTGATTTATCCTGTTACGGCCGCCCGTTTTGAACAAATCCGCCGTATGCCCTCCCCTCATGCGGTCCCATCCTCCGCTGTGAAATAGAAAAGGAGTCCGGCCTTTGCTCCTGCCGGACTCCCGCTTTATACCGCAGCTTCCCCTCGTACGATCGGATCCGGGGATCGCGGCCTGCGCCGCTTACGCGCATTCAATTCCCTTTTGATGTTCCCCCGCCGGACTGCGAGGCGCCCTGCGATGTCCCGGGGGCCTGGCTGCCGTACGGCTGGGACGAAGTCCCCTGATCCTGGCTATATGGCTGCGAGGACGGCTGATCCTGGCCCGAAGGCGGCTCCTCCCGGGAACCATACGGATCATCCTGTCCGCTTCCGCTGCAGGAAGAGGAAGCGCAGCTGCTGCCCTGATTCCCGCTCGGCTCCCCGTTCCCGGATGGATCCGGATCTCCGCTCCAGCCGCTGATGCCCCCGCCCGACGATCCGCCCGGTCCGCCGCTGCCGCCTCCGCTCTGTCCCTGATCCTGCGACGGGCCCGAAGGACCGCCCTGCTCCCCGCTCCGGCTGCCGCTGCCTGCGCCGCCGCTGCCCGGACCGGACTCACAGGCACTCGAGCCGCTCTGCGATTGCTCCTGTTTCTGGTTCTTCGCCTTTTCGCGATTTTTCTCCATATCCCGGACCGCCGTTTCAGCCCTTTCGAGCATGCCTCGCATTTCCGCGCCGATCTCCCCGGATATGCCGTATTTTCCGCTCAATGCGCCGGCTTCTGCGATGATCTCGGAAACGGTGGCGTCACGATACTGCTTCATCTCAATGGCGGGGTCCATGGCCTGCAGCATCCGGATCAACTGGTATTTTCCCGGTGAAAGCCCCGCCGCCGACGCTTCGGAGCGGACTGCCAGGCTGATGCGGTTCTCATAGACCGCAGCGAAAGAACCGGTGTCTTCCAATGCAAGCTCCGCTCCCCGCGCGGCTTCCCGCTCCAGCCGGACCGCGATGCCGGCCTTGTCCGACGCAGCGGTCACGGCGATGGCCGACGAACCGTCCGCGCGGATGAACCCCTTCTCGTGCGCAGTCCGGACCAGCGCCCTGACCGCCGACTCCACCGAACTATTCCGGACCTGCTCTTCCGCAAGGACCGTTTCGCCGTCGCCGTTCATCGCTTCCGCGCCGATGACCCGGCCCAGGGCGTTGACCGTCAGCTCGATGCCGGGATTGATGTCAAGGCTGAGGTAGGCCGCCGGAGTCCGGTAAAATAGGAATCCCGCGGTCATGATCACGGCAGCAGCTGCAAAGGAAGAAACGGCATACGCCAGCCTCCTCGTACGGAACCGTGCCGCTGCCGCCTGCTCCGCCGCCGCCTGTTCTTCAGCGAGCTCCGCGAGCCGTCCGGTCAGGAAAGACTTTGTCTTTTCTTTCAACGCGTCATCCGCTGTGATCCGGTCCATGTACCGGTTAAAGGTTCCCATTTTTAAAATCCTCCTCCAGGTCGGTCTTCAGCCTTGCCTTCGCCCTGCGAAGCATCGTGTACACCGTGTTGGCGTTTCTCTTCAGCAGGGCGGCGATTTCCGGGACTGTCATCTGTTCGTAGAAATGCAGATAGATGACCTGTTTCCAATCCGGCGGAAGGGCAAGGATCTCCGCGATGACTTCCGACTGTTCCGGGCTTTCGTACGGGATCTCCAGATCCTCGATGCTGCCGACGTTCCGGTGCCAGAAGCTCTTGTGCAGATCCTTGCACTGGTTGAACGTCACCCGGCACAGCCACGCCTTTTCGTGCTCTTCGCTCTCGAAAGGCTCCGCGCGCAGCAGCAGCTTGAGAAAAACCTCCTGGAAAATGTCCTCGACATCCGACTTGTTCGCCAGATTCAGAAAACAGATCCGCCGGATCATATTCCCATGTTTCTCAACAGCTTCCGATACGCGTTCGGCAGCGCCTGAAACCTGATCCAAAGTCCCTTTCCCTCCCGTATACCTATAATACGAACGGCAGGCGCGGATCCATTCAACGGATCGCAGCCGGATTCCGCCGCATGGCTCGTTTCAGCGATCCGCGGGAAAACGCAGTCCCCAACTGACGCGCATTTCCTGGTCGATTTCGGTGATCCGCACCGATTCGGACAAGGGGAGCAGGCGGCTTTCCCTGTCGCCGCGCTTCAGGCAGGCGATCGCTTCCCGGATTTCGTAGACGAATCCCCCGCCCTCCTCCATCGGAAAACGGATGGTCTGCGTCTCCTTCCCTTCTGCGGCCCATATGACTGTGTCCGCGCCTTGAAAATCCGGGATGGCGACAGAACCCTCCGTGCCGAATACAACGGCCTCCCGTCGGGTGGGTACCCGGAGCGATGAAAACAGGGTCGTCAGGCGGCCTTTCTCATGGCGGAAAACAGCCGCGTTCTGCTCATCGACACCGCTTTCACCAAGATCCGCGAACGATACGGCTTCCACGATCTCCCCCATCAGCCCCGACGCCATCGCCACCGCGTAAACGCCGGATTCGATCATCGTGCCGCCGCTGCCCTCCGCGTGCTTATAGCGGGCATCCACGCCGTCCCAGGGAGCCTTGACGCCGAAATCGATGCGTGCGTAGCGCGGTTCTCCGATCGCTCCCTCGCGCAGAAGAGAAATAGCCTTCTGCGTTGCCGGCAGAAAGCGGGTCCACATCGCTTCCATCAGAAAAACCCCGTTGTCGCGGGCGCTCTTCACCATTCTCCTCGCCTCTTCTCCGGTCACCGCCAGGGGTTTTTCGCACAGCACATTCTTTCCGTGCTCCATGCACAGGATGGCATGCTCGCAGTGGAGCGAGGTCAGCGTGGCGATATAGACGATGTCCACGTTTTCATCCGCGGCAAGCTTCTCATATCCGCCATAATGGACGGGACAGCCGATTTTTTCCGCAAACGCCGCCGCTTTCGACGCGTCGCGGGCTGCAACCGCCTGAATGCTGCAGCCGGACACGGCTCTCAGCGCCCGCGCAAAATACTCTGAAATGCCCCCGCAGCCGAGGATCCCGAATCGGATCGTCCGCGTATCGTCCATGATCATGCCCTCCCCGTTTTCGATGAACATGCTTTTTGTCCCACCATCTTCTCCGGCAGCCCGGCTTCCGCCTGTTCCGGCCCGGCCTCCGCCTGCTCCCTCCCGATCAAGGCCAGCGCGACCCGCAGGGCGGAAATCCGCCGCTCCAGAAGCGTCCGCTGCGATTTGCCGAGTTTCGCGGGATCCATTTTCTCACACTTGCGAAGCGTGGACAGCAGAGCGCGATGCGCTTCCCTCAATTCCAGGGGCGAAAAATCCATCATAGCCGATCCCTCCGGCGGCGCGATGCCGACCCGAACTAATCAGAGTAGTTCGCGATTTCAGCTAAATCCGGGATGCTGGTGATCCCGCCCGGGCGGGTGGTGGAGATGCCGGCAGCCCGGCTGGCAAACCAGGTCATTTCCTTTAAATCGTCCACATCCAGCTGATCCGGCTGCTTGTTCATTTCGAGCAATTTATAGATGGCGGCTCCGAAAAAGATATCTCCTGCCCCCGTGGTGTCAACGACCCGGATTCCCTTCAGGCTATCCACGAAGCCGGCCGCTTGATGATTCCGGTAATAGCATCCGTTAGCGCCGCAGGTCACAAAGACAAGATCAGCACCATACTGCCGGATGATGATTTCAGCCGCTTCTGCACCGGATACGCCGAACAGGAAGGAACATTCCTCATCGCTGATTTTCACCACATCGGCCTGCGACAGCCCCCAGAGCATCTGCTCTCTGGCATCATCCAGACTGCGCCACAGCGGCCTGCGGAGGTTCGGGTCGAATGTGATTTGCTTCTTTTTGCTTTTCGCGTAGGCAACAGCTCCATATGTCGCTTCCCGCGATGGTTCATCGGTCAGCGGCAAGGAGCTGAAATGAAAGATTTTTGCTTCGTCTATGATATTCAGATCGATCTCGTGATATTCAAGCCGTGTATCTGCTCCCGGCTTTCTGGCAAAGGAGAACTCCCGTTCGCCATTCTGATCCAGAGTCACGAAAGCCAACGTGGTAAAATACTCATTGGCAGTGATCACACCGCCGGTAGCCACGCCGGCTTCATCCAACGTCGCTACAAGCATTTTCCCAAACGAGTCGCTGCCCACTTTGGCCAGAAGAGCGGTTTTTGCCCCATACTTCGCCAGCGCGGCAAGAAAATTGGCAGGCGCGCCGCCGGGATGAGCCGCCAATACGGGATAATCGTATTCATCACGGCCGATACAGGCAAAATCGATCAGCAGTTCCCCGATTGCCGCAACATCCAGCATTTCCCTTCTCCTCCCACATTCGCCATTGATAGCATTATGAAAAACCTTCGATATGGCCCGATCCTGCTGTCCATTCTACATCGTTCTCCATGAAATCACAACGGCACAGTAGAGCTACGATTTCTGAACGCTGAATATGTTTTCTTCCATTTTAATCGAGACTATTTCTACGATTTATTTCATCTTTCTTGTTTACTTGCGCAGTCCGGAATTGGCCAGCCTGATTCTGTTCGTCATCAAGATACAGCAGCGCGTCATCATAGCAAACCTCGTAAACGACAATCCCTATGCCGGTTTCGTATATACCCTTGTTCCAGGAAGTGTTGCCGAAAAAATGGATGTTTTCAAGTTGGTTATCTGATTCAGCTTTGGACATCACACCGAAATCATCCTTGTTGTATTTTTCGACCAACTTCATCAATTCGGCAGAAAACTTAGGATCTTCGAGCAGATATGCTTCCAGTTTATCTGAAACATAAATGTAAGGTTCCCCTCTGAGAAAGCAGCCGGCAAATCCCGAGATTTTTTCCGGATGCTTGCATCCATACGCCCGGCCAACGTCCTCTGTGCGCTTTTTAAAGTCGATTCTCTTTCCATTGCGAAACAGTCTCATAATACAGCTCCTTAAAAATTTTATTCCATAAGAGCTGCAAAATAAAAAGCCCATCGATAGCGATGGGCCGAAATCAGTCACGTCAACCCATCGATCAAGCTTTGGCACCTTACCTCCAAGGGCAGGTTGTCGTGCGGTCAACGAGCTTGTCTCTCGCGCACTCTTTATGGTAATTTGATCATATACCGATTCCGCAATTCCTGCAAGCGAAAATGCCGCAAAAAACCGTTTTTCTATGCGTATGGTATAAGAAGGTGCTTATTTTTTTCCACCACAGTATAGTCCGTATTTTACTAAATAATATGCGTGTTTGAATATTTTATAGATAAATTATATGCTATAAAGCATTTTTATTAGAGTTATTGCGATATGACGGATAATATGTTATACTCCACAAAGTGAGGTGATAATATGCTCAAGAGAAAAATACAAGCAAAACTGACCGGGTGGAAAATCGGACACAATAACAAGTGCCTTATCATTTCCGGGGCTAGACAGGTCGGAAAAACATATATCGTCAGAAAGTTTGGAGAAGAGGAGTACTCATCGTTCATTGAGCTGAATTTTATTGAAAATCCCGGGCTCTCATCAATTTTCAAAAGCAGTCTCAATGCCGATGATATTCTAACCGGAATCCGCCTGAATTTTCCGGATAAGCAAATTATTCCGGGGAAGACGCTCATTCTTCTTGATGAGATACAAGAATGCACAAATGCTATTACAGCACTGAAATTTCTTGCTGCAGACAGCAGGATCGATATAATTGCTACGGGGTCCCTTCTTGGCCTACAGTATAAAGGAAGTTCGTCATACCCTGTCGGCTCGGTGGAGTATCTGGATATGCATTCCCTGGACTTTGAGGAATTCCTTTGGGCGCTTGGGATCGATGAAGATATTATCATGCAGCTGCGTAAATACTATGATGATAAGACCGCTGTTCCCTACGGAATTCACAGTAAAATGAAGGCATACCTAAGGCAGTATCTTGTGCTCGGAGGGATGCCGGAAGTGGTAAATACATTTATAACAGAGCGGGATTACTATGCTGCAGATGCCGTGCAAAGACGTATTTATCGCGATTATCTGGCTGATATTGCAAGATATGCAGATCCAAATATAAAAATAAAAGCGGAAAAATGCTACAAGTCTATTCCGTTGCAGCTCAGTAAGGAGAATCACAAGTTTCAATACTCTGTAGTGGAGCATAAAGGGAATGCGAAAAAATTCGAGAGCAGTCTTGACTGGATCATTAATGCTGACATGGTTGCCCCCGTCTTAAATGTCAGCAAAGTTGAATATCCCCTCACCGCTTATGCATTTGATGACAATATTCGTCTGTATAATACAGATATCGGCCTGTTGATTTGTACATATGATTTTTCAATCAAAAAAGCCCTGCTTGAAGACGAGGATTTTTTTGATAAGGCTCTGGCAAATCCTGTTCTTAAAACAGCGAAAGGCGGTATTTACGAAGCGCTTGTCGCAGATATGCTTATAAAAGCAGGAAATTCAAGTATTTTCTTCTACAGAAATGATCCGGGGACAGTAGAAATTGAGTTTCTTTTGGAGAAACCTTTTGGTGCACTTCCGATAGAAGTTAAAGCTGGACGCAATGGAAATAAATCACTTAACAGCGTCCTTAAGAATGAAGATATTTTGTTCGGCATAAAATTAGCTGATCAAAATATCGGTATAAAGGATAAAAAAATAACGTTGCCTATATATATGGCTATATTTTTGTAGAAAATAATCGCCACTGACCTCAAAGCCAGTGGCGATAATTCATGGTTGCGGAGGTGGGACTCGAACCACACGACCTTCGGGTTATGAGCCCGACGAGCTACCAACTGCTCCACTCCGCGGTATGGCTGTCATGGCGCCAGGGCCATCACAGGGGGTCATGCTCGAATGGTGCTCGTGACCGGACTCGAACCGGTACGGAGGATAAGTCCGACGGATTTTAAGTCCGTTGCGTCTGCCAGTTCCGCCACACGAGCATGGACCGTGCTGTGTAATATTACCACCGAAAGCCCGGCTTGTCAAATTTTCCCATGGCATCATGCCTGCACAATTTTACAGCCCTTTTCAAGCTGTTTTCTGCCGATCCGCATGCCGGTCGTCCGATGCGGAACGAACGGCGGGATGCCGGCGTATCATCCGCGGAAAGGTCCGCCGGGCGGAGGCGGTCCGTTGTGGTATACTTGGGATGTAGGACTAAATGATTCATCGGGAGGTGCCTATGGGTAAGAATACGTTCAGGATATTCCTCGCGCTGGCAGTGCCTGTCATCCTTTCGCTGATCCTTTTCGGGTGCAGCGCCTATGCTCCGGAGTCATCGGGGAGCAAGAACAACGATATCGAGAACGGCGATACGAACGGCTACGGCGGCACTTCCGGGCAGACTGCCTCGAATGCCGCGGAGAAGGCCGATTCGGGACGCAAGGTGATCTTCACAGCTGCGCTGCAGGTCGAGACCCTGGATTACGATAAGAGCATCGCGGATTTCGAGCAGCTCGTCGCAGAGAAGGAAGGCTATATCCAGGATTCGCGCGTGGAGACGAACGCCGGCATCAACGGTGCGGATACGCTCCGTTCCGCCGTGTACACCGTCCGCATCCCATCCGCAAGACTCCATGAATTCCGCAAAGCCGCCGGCGGGATCGGGACCGTGATCGTCGATGAGGTTTCCGGCGAAGATGTGACCGATCAATATGTCGACGCCCAGGCGAGGCTGGAAACGCTGAAGGTCCAGGAGACGCGGCTGCTCAAGCTGCTGGAAGAATCGGGCTCCCTGGCGGACATGCTGGAGATCGAGGACCGCCTGGCTGAAGTCCGTTACCAAATCGAGACGCTTACCGGATCCCTGACGAAGCTGGATTCGCTGGTCGCCATGAGCACGGTCACCGTGTCCATCGATGAAGTCAAAGCCCTGACGGAGCCGACACCCGCGGATTTCTTTTCGCAGGTGGCTTCGGTATTCAGCAAATCGGTCAAGGCGCTTGTCAGCACCCTGCGGGCGCTTTCTCTCGTGATCGTGGCGATTGCGCCGTTCGTTGTGGTCTTCGGCGGGACCGTTGCCGTCATCCTGCTGATCGCCGTTTTTTCTTCGAGGAAAAGGAAGGCCCGTGCGGCGGCGGCAGCCGGCAGGCATGATGATCCGCAAGGTCAGGGCAAATAGGGATTCCGCCGGTACGCGGGGCGTTCTTGGACCATCGGCTCCGCAGCGGACCGGTTCAGGGGGATTTTTTACTTTCCAGGATGGCGTCCATGCCGGGCGTCGTGCGGACGGAGCCGTCTGCCATGACCCAGTAGGCTTCCGCGCCCGGGATCGTGTCCAGCAGAGCGCGTCCCTGTTCGAGGGGCATCAGCATCAGCGCGGTGGACAGCAGGTCGCAGATGCCGGAGTCCGGGTAGACGATCGTCACGGACTGATAGAGATCGAGCGGATACAAGGTGTCCGGGTCGATGATGTGGTGGTAGACCTTGCCGCCGGATCGGAAATATCGCTGGTACCAGCCGCTCGTCACGACCGATGTGTCGACAACGTCGACCTTGTCGATCAGCTGGCTGCCGGTCCCGGCCGACAGATCGGCCGACGGGTCCTGGATCCCGATGATCCAGGTGTCGCGGTCCTTCGCGAGCGGTTTCCCGACCACTTCGACATTTCCGCCGGCGCTGATGGCAAAGGATGCATACCCTTTCGCCTTCAGCTCGCCGCAGACGAGCTTCGTCGCATAGCCCTTGGCGACCGCGCCGAGGTCGATGCTCGATTCGGGATCGGTGAGATAAGCCGTCATGTTGGCTTCATCCAGGACCAGGTTGCCGATGGATGTGTGGAGCGCGGCCTGCGCCAGTTCGTCCGCGGTCGGGAGCGGGTTGTCGTCCGATTCGGGATCGGCGGCCGCTCTGTAGCGGTGCCAGACCGACAGGACGCTTCCGAAAACGACATTGATTTTTCCCGAAGTCTTCGCGTACCAGTCGACGGACAGCTTCAGCACGTCCATCAGATCCTTCGGGATCACGACGGGGGCTTTCCCCGCCTGTTCATTGACGGTCCGGGCGTTGTTGATCCCGTCGTAGGAGTGGTAGATGTCATACAGCTTGTTGAGTTCGTTGAAGCGCTTTTCGGCGTAATCGTAAAGCCCGGCAAATTCCTCATCGGTCCGGACATGGCCGATCACGGTGATCACGGTATCGAATGTGCCGAGAAACTGCCTGGAATACACCGAATATCCGTTGTCGCCGGATGTGCCGCCGGATGAGGTGTCCCCGCCAGGCAGGCCGCACGACCCGAGCAGCAGAGCCAGCAGGACCGCCGCGGATATGGCCGCGGTCCCGACCGGTCTCCTGCGGATCGAATTTTCTTTCATTGCGGTGATTGCTCCTTGTCCTGATGCTGTCCGCGCGGAAAGCGAAGCGCATGGACCGCGCGCCGGCCTTGATTGTAACATAAAGCCGCGTAAATTCCAAAGCCGATGGTTTTCCCTGAAAGAAAGGAAAAAAAGGAACGCCGGGGCGTTCCTTTCGTGGGAGAAAAGCTGCGGCGGGTCCTCCCGCCGCAGCGATCCGATCCCGTATGCGAAATCTTACTTCGCGTTCGTGACAGCCTTCTCGACAGCCTTGATATAATCGCCGACCGAGACGGTCACGCTGGATATAAGGTCCGCTTCTGTAACTTCGCCGTCCGCGTTCACACCGATCGCCTTGACCTGTTCGATCGTCTTGCCGACCATCCAGGCTTCAAGGGCCGCGATCTCCTCGTACCATTCCTTGCCGATCGTCGAGGCTTTCTTCATGCCGTAATCATCACCCAGCTCGACCTTGGTCATGTACTCCTTGGCAAGATCGGCTGTGATGGCGCCGGTCGCATCGAACGGGATCGCCACCTGGGCGGTGTCGATGGTCACTTTGAGGATCTTGCCGTCCTTGTCGACCGTCACGGCCGCCATCACGACATCAGCCTGCGCTTTTCCGGCGGCATCTGCCGTCGCAGAAGCGGATTTCGCGATCGAGATGACGGTGCCGAGGCCGGTCTTGACATCAGCCGTGGAACCGCATCCTGCCAGGGTGAAGACCCCCAGGACCGCGAGCATTACGATTGCCAGTACTTTTTTCATGTTCTTTCCCTCCCGAAATATATAAAATTCAAACATTCCATCTATTGCCCGCAGCGCGGGACTTTGGTCACTTGTAATAGCGGTCCAGCGCGCGCCGGAAGAAAGGGCACCATTTGCGGGTCTTGAAGATCCGCTCCCAGTAATTATTGAGATACGGGATCAGGTAATGATCGAGTCCGAACGCTCTGCCCGCGCCGGCCAGCACCGCGAAGGACACGAACAGCATCCACCACTGGCTCTGCATGTACAGACCGGTCGTCATCAGAAAACTGACCAGAAGGACGATCGACATGCCGCTCGCCACGAAATTGAAGGCGCCGCCGATCAGGCAGAGGCCGATGAGGATCTCCGCAAGGACGACGAACCATTGGAAAAACATCTGGCTGCCTGTGCCTGCCAGAAGCCAGTGGTCGCGGATCCAGGTCATGGGGTAGAAATCGATCTTGAAAGCCACATCGTTGGCCTTGACCGCGATGAATTTGATCCAGCTCCAGTCCCAGTTCATCAGGGTGTTCGAAACATGCTCGCCGGATCCGCTGACCGCGGAAGATACCGCGCCGGACCAGGCTCCCGTCGCGGACGACACCGCGTCCGCCGCCGAGGAAACAGCGCTGGATATTGCTCCGGTCGCGGCTGATATCGCGTCCGCCGCGGAAGAGGTTCCCGTGGTTGCGTTGGTGACGGCATCGGCGGAGGCCGGGTTGAGGAATTGCTGATAAAACGCGTCGGCACCGCCGAAAAACGACTGCAGGCGGGGCGACTTCAGCCAGCCCTCGCCGATCTTCACGATCCCCTCGTACAGCCAGATCGCGCCCAGGAAGATCCGGGCAGGGACCATCCACCAGGTCTGGTTGCGGATGGAATAGTGCTGCTCGACGATGTTTTTATCCTGCCGGCGCTCCAGGATCTCGTGGTAGAGATATTTAGCGATGCCGTAGAACCCCGTGATCTCCCACAGGTAATGGACGTTGACCATATACTTCATCAGCATGGAGAGGACCCTGCCGAACTCCCTGCCCATGATGTCGGATACGGCGAAATAATTGCCGACGCTGACCATGATGCCGTGCATTTTCACCGTGACTTCGCTGCGGGGCTTGCCCCTGAGGTCGGCGATGATGTTGGACGCGACGCCGTGCGCCGTCTGGATGGCATTCTCGACCATCGCGGGATAAGGACGCTCCTGGCCGCCCGTGAATCCGGAGATGTCCCCGACGGCAAACACGCCATCGTGCACGGTCTCGCAGAAATTGTCCACCTTCAGCCTGCGCCCGCTGATCTTTTCGATATCCATCTGATTGACATCGTCGATCGCGCAGATGCCGCAGGCCCAGATCAGGGTCGCAGTCGGGATATAGGTGCCGCCGGCGCTGAACCCGTCGTCGGACACATCGGAGATGACCTTGTTCAGCATTACTTCGACGTTGAGCTTGCGGACCAGGTAATCGTGGACCTTGCGGCTGTTCTTCTCGCTCATGACATTGAGGATGCGGGGCAGCAGGTCGGCGATGATCAGGCGGACCTCGGAAGGGTCGGCTCCGTACTCGCGGGCGAGCTTCCGGGTCCATATCGCCAGCTCGCCGATCATCTCGACTCCGGTGAATCCCGCGCCGGCGACAGTGAAGGTGAGAAGCTTCCTGCGTACCGCCTCGTCCTCTTCCTGCCTCGCCCTGCGGAAACAGTCGGTCACATGTTCGCGGATCTTCAGTGCATCCCGGTAGCTCCACAGGGTAAAAGCATTCTCCCCTACCCCCTGGACGCCATAATCATTCGGCTTGCTGCCCATGGCCAGGATCAGGTAGTCGTATTCGTACACCCGGTCCGCGGACATAACTCTCTTCGTCTCAAAGTCATACTCGACGATAGTGTCCATAACGACCCGGACGTCCGTGTACTTGAAGATCCGGTCGAACGGGATGATGATCCCGTCTTCGCCGATCCGGTTGCCGGCGACCTCGTGAAGCTCGGTCAGCAGCGTGTGGTAATCATTGCGGTCGATCAGCGTGATCTCGAGATCCGCTTTCTTCGTATGCTTGCTGAGCGTCAGGGCTGCCTCGACTCCGGCATAGCCACCGCCCACGATGACGATCTTTTTTGACATTTCCACTCCTCCGGTCCTGATGCCATGTCAGGGCGGCTCCGTCTCCGATGAAACAAAATGCCGGTCATGATCGGCGCGGCACTGCGTATGGGGTTGGAGCGGCCCTGCGGAGACCATTATAGCATTCATTCCCATGCGGATACAAATGCCATGCTGATCGATACAGGACTTATTTGAAATCAAATATTTCTTTTATAATTCAGCTTATTGAAATACTTTGACTAATACTGCAAACATAGCTATTAATACAAATACCCGATAATCCAAGGAGTATTGTACCATGTTTTGACAGATAAAGAAAACACTATTTTGCGAAAAATGGTAAAAATTGGCAATAACTTGTCCGGTGATCCGCCGGGACCGGCCGGGATCCGGCTGATCAGCGGGCAGGCGCGTATGGCAGGGGTTCGATGAAAACGACATTACCGGGCATGATGTTGAAGCGTTCGCCGGAGTCCTTCAGGATGCGCTCTTCCGCGAGCATGCCTGACGCGTCGTACCGCCTCAGCCGCGAGCCGGCTTTCGGCATCGCGGCATCCAGCTTGATGGCGATCGGCTTCTCATCGTGCGAGGCAAAGACAAAGCTTCTGCCATCCCCGTCTCCAAATGAATAGTACGATATCATGTTCGTTTCCGTGCTGAGGGTCTCCGCCTTCAGAGCAGCTCTTTCGGCGGATACGGCTTTCGATGCGATCCCGGCTGCCGCGGTCAGTGCCGCGGGGAGATCCGATACGGAGGAGGCATCGAGGGTCGCGAGCGTGGCGGTCGTATCCTTGCCAAGCGAACCGAGCAGCAGGACGATATAATCGGCCGTGGTTCCGGCGGAAGCGCTTTCGGCAAACGCAAGGGACTTCATCATGCAGAATGGGGCATTTGCGGGTCTTTCGGGGTTGCGCGGGATCAATGAGGCAAAGCGGTCCAGCTCGCCGCTCAGGTTTTCGAGAGTGTTTTCGCCGGTTTCGCAGACGAAACCGAGAGAGGAATAATCCGCTCCGGACAGCATCAGGCCTTCGGAGTACGGCATCCCGTCGACCAGGACGATGCTGCTCCGGATATTTTCAAAGTAGGGCGACGACTCGATCACGCTGATGGAGTAATCCACATACAGCGCCCTGGATTTGTCATTGATGAAAACCCCGCTGCTGTCGATGAATTCGATGTAGATTTTCGTGAACCGGCTGCTCCAGGGCAGCGATGCGCCGTTGGCAAGCCTCAGGCTGCCATACGGCGAGGAGATCGGGCCGGCAATGTACTCGATCAGATTCCGAAGTTCCGGCTCGGAAGCATAGGACTCCACGACGATCCAGGGCGCAGCCTGGCTGCCGGATCCCAGCACGAGACCCATGGCGGTGTCGAAGCTGCCGTCATGCGCCCAGGAATCCGATGACGCGTCCGCGCTCCCGATCCGCAGGTATCCCGTCCTGACGATCGACGGGGAGATTCTGGACATCAGACCGGCAAAGTCCGAAGGAATGGAAGACTCCATTTCATCCGCAGATCCCAGATAAGCCTTGTCGATCGCATAGGTCCCTTCGCCTGTCACGCCGATATTGAGCCTTACATCATCCGCGCGCAGGATAGACAGGTTCCGAGGGAACGAAAATTTAAAGGTGTATTTCTTCCACCCTGTGCCAATGTCGCTGAAAATGGTTCCGAGCGGATCCTGAGAACCGGAGGAGAGCCAGACCTTGACCGTGCCTCTGGATATCGTATCCTGCCGGATCCATAGGCTGAAGACATAGAATCCTCCTGCGGAAAGGTCCATGCCGTCCCGGCCGGCGGCGATTTTCTGGGAAATCACCGAATAGCCGCCTGCTTCCCGTCCGGCGGAAAGTTCCATGATCCCTTCCCCTCCGGATGGGGCACCCGTCCCGCTGATCCTGCGGGCTTCCCCGGTCCCGTAATGCTCCCACGGGCTGGCGGTATCCTGCGCCGTCTGGCTGTCATGGAGCGAAGCGGGGGCTTCCGGGTAATCGATGCTCAGAAAGCACAGGTCTCCCGCCTGAAAAACGCCGGACTGGAGCGGGGAATCCAGCTCGATCTCCGTGACGAGATGCGACACATAGGTATTCTGGATGTTGAAGGAGCAGAGGATCTCCCCATCGCTGACCATCCGCAGCAAATTGCATTTTTCGGGGGGCTTCGTATCCGACGCCGTCCAATCCACGCCGAGATCCTTCGTTTCCATGATATTGCCGCCGGCATCGAGCGCGAGAACTTTGGATGCGGATACCACGGCGATGTCCAGCACCGGAGAAGTCAAGGCGGAGACCGACACCGGGGCTCCGCCGATTTCCTTGTAGATGGATATGGAGTGTGCCGCATCCAGCAGTGCAAACACGGAGTCCGCGTATTCGATCCGGGTAAAGGATGTTTCCTTCTGCGATACGATGTCCCAGAGGATCCCGTTGGATGATGTCAGGATCCGCCCGAGCGATGTAACCGCGACGAACCGGCTGTCCGCCCAGACGATATCGGTGATGTCGTCGGCGATGCCCAGGCTTTTGGGGAAAAGGATGCCGCTTGCGCCGACAAGGATCCTGCCTCCGTCGCCGACTGCGACGACGGCGCTGTCCGATGCGGCGATCGCATTCAGGCTGATATTCTCGGGAGAGATCCAGGGCTCCCAGGCGTTGCCGTCCGCCGATGAAATCACGACCCCTTCTTCGGAGCAGGCGATGAATCCGCTGCTGTTGGCGCAGATGCCGATCAAATCGGTGTTGATGCCGCTGGATGCGATCACCGGGGATTGGGTGTTGATGCCCGTGATGATGATGCCCTTGCTTCCGGATGCCGCGACCAGGCCGTCCCGTACCGCCGTATCGGAGATCACCGACCCGTACGGGATATCGCCGCGGATCGGGACGATGTTGAACGCGGCGATCATGTCAGGGGAATACCGGGTGACTCTGGCACTTTTTTTTACCACTACCGCGGAATCCGTCTGCATGGTGATCCTGGCTTCGGCTCCCGCATAAAAGCCCTCGCCGTATTTCCCCGACTCCGCTTCCTTATTGGACACGATGATCACGCTTGCCGTACCGTCTTCGACGGCCAGACTCGTCCTGAATGCATGGGGCTCGAAGGATGCGTCCTGCAGCAGATTTGTTGTCGGGAGGGTCCCGATGTCCGTGCCGCATCCGGTCACCGGGACAGGAGCCGTACCGGTGTCAAGGCTGATCCGTATCAGCCCGGTCCTCGCGATCCTGTCCAGCCGGTACATGGCCCACAGCGTGATGCCCGAGGCGATCAGGATGACCGCCAGCGCCAGGCCCAGCACAAGGAAGCCTCTCCTCTTGTGGAACCTGCTGATTCGCATGTTTGAGCGCCTGACCATCGTTTTCTCCCCGGCGCCGGCTGATCGTCCGGCAAAAGGAATCTGTCAAAGCAGCCGGATCCCGGAAGCCCGGCATTGCCGAACCATGGATTCCGGCCAGACCGAAGACTGGACCTCGCCGATATGCGCCTTGTCGAGAAAAAACATGCAGATCCGCGACTGGCCGATCCCTCCGCCGACCGAGAGCGGAAGGCTGCCGTCCGTCACATTACGGTGGAACGGAAAAGACATCCGGCTTGCCGCCCCTGCCTTCTCGAGCTGGATCTTCATCGAAATGGGGTCGACCCGGATGCCCATGGAGGACACCTCGAAAGCCTGGTCCAGCAGAGGATACCAGAAAATGATATCCCCGTTGAGAGCCCAATCGTCGTAGTCCGGTGCCCTGCCGTCGTGCGGGATGCCGCTCCGGAGCTTTTCGCCGATCCCTATGATGAAAACCGCCTTTTTCTCCCTGCAGACCCGGTTTTCCCTCTCTCTCGGGGAGAGTTCCGGATAAAGGTCTTCCAGCTCCTGTGATGTCACGAAGAACAGGTCTTCCGGGAGTTTGCGCTCCAGGAAGGGGTAATAGCGGTGAAGGTGGTTCTGGGTCCTGAAAAAGCACGAATAGATGCCTTTGACGATTTTCTTCAGGAAATCGACGTTCCGGTCCGCGGTGGTGATCACCCGCTCCCAGTCCCATTGGTCGACATACAGGGAATGCAGATTGTCTGTCGTCTCGTCTCTGCGGATCGCGTTCATGTCGGTGTAGATCCCTTCCCCGGGGTTGAATCCGTATTCGCCGAGCGCCATCCGCTTCCATTTCGCAAGCGACTGGACAATCTCTACGCGGCTGCCGGTCTCGAGGATATCGAAGTCCACGGGGCGCTCGACGCCGTTGAGATTGTCATTCAGCCCGGTCTCCGGGCGGACGAACAATGGTGCGGAGACCCGCGTCAGGTTGAGGGTGTCCGCCAGTTCACGTTCGAAATGATCCTTGATCATCTTGATGGCGATCTCGGTCTCGCGGATGTCCAGCCGGGATGAATACCCATAAGGGATCTTAACAGTTGTGTTGGTTTCTGACATACGATCGGCTCCTTTTCTTGATCAGACAGCCCTCCGGCTCCTCAAGGCAGCCTTGCCCTGATGGCCCGGAAAGCCGGATCCTCATAAGTCCCGGTGGACCCAGACGACCTTTTCTTCTGCCGGACGGCTGCTTCCGGATCCGGGCGGCGGCTGTTCTCCGTGATCTTCCGTCACATCCGGCGGCACGTCTGCAGGCACATCGGACGGTGCACCCGCCGGCACTTCGGACGGTTCACCCGCCGGCACATCGGACAGTGCACCCGCCGTGATGTCCGGGGCGGCAGCGCCGATGCCGGAAAGGAGCACCCCCTCCGGGCCGGTCGGTGCAAAAGCCGGTTGTAGTGCAAACGGTGCCGGTGATACGGCAGGATCCGGCTCAACGCGGCGTATGGAGCGGAGATAGAAGATCCCCAGGATGGCCGCCGGGATCATGGCGATCTGGACAACATAAGTATACTGCGCGGCTGCCGCGTCTTGCGCCAGGATCGTCGGCAGGGCGGATCCGATAAAGTTGAACAGCATGTGGAGCCCGATGGGTACATAGATCGATCGGGTCCATTCATATGTGAGGCCGAGGATGAGCGCCGGGAAAATGACATAAGAGATTTGCACGGGATTGCCGTGCACCAGAGCGAACAGCACACCCTGGATCAGGATGGCCGCCCATGCCGGCATCACCCGCCGGAGTTCGCCCTGGACGATCCCGCGGAAAATCAGCTCTTCCGAGATAGGGACCAGGATGCAGGTCGACAGGATAAGCATGGCAATGCTGCCGTTTCCAACAAACCCTTCGGTAAGGTCGATGTAATTCTGCAGGATCTCCCGGATCACGGGGACCTTCTCCCCGAGCGCGGAAAAGCCGGACATCTCGAGCATCACGAAACCGGACACGCCGACCATGATGAAAGCCGATGCCGCCGCCGCGCCGGCTCTGGCCCGTTCTGTCCGGAAGGCCGACGGGCTGCCCTTCCGGAGCGCGAGCAGCGCGGGGAGAGCGGCCGCAACGATCAGGATCGAATAGATCGCGGCCATGTTGTTGGTCTGGCTCATGAGGGTATCCTGCAGGCCGTCAATGCCTGCTCCGGAAGAACCGCCCGCCACCGCCGCGGCAAACATGTACACCATGGAATATACCAAGGCAACGGCAGTCTGGACGATGAAAAATCCGGCGACCGCCGCGGTCGGGATCATGATGGTGCGAAGACCGAACCGTTCCCGCGTCATGCGTCTGCCTCCTCCGCCCTGCTGAGAAATACATCGTTCTTGCGGGTCATGAAAACTGGATTGTAGGACTGCTTGGCGATCCGAAGCCCCTCGATGCCCATGTCCTCTTCTCTGTTGACAAATCGCACATCCGGATATTCGTTCTGCAGAACCGCGCTGATGATCGCGACATTCGCTCCGGCGACGACGTGGTCGGCCTTCTCGAAATGGATGAATGCGGTGTCGCATATGGGCGGCGATCCGATGGAGAACGCGACGGCTTTGCGGAAAAGCCGGATGATCCCGCCGCGAAGGTCCAGCCGGTCGAAATGCTCGAAAATCGTCCGGATCGGGTGGTAATCGCTCTGCGTGGGGTCGTCCCTGTCGATGCCGCGGCTGAGGCACCATTCTTCCGTCAGCTTCAGGCAGTCCGCCATGTCGTCCGGCGTGAGAGGATCGTAGGTGCAGCCCCTGCACTCCCGGTAAAAGCGGTTCATCTGATTTTTCTTGGACTTCAGCAGCTTCCCCGAAAATGCGCGCAGCAGGTCCGCTTCATATACATATTCGTCAAAATCCGGCTTGTTCACGATCCTCGCGCGGTAGCCGGGCAGATGGTTCATCATGTCCAGAAGGCCGTCGGGCACATACATGATCTTCACCGGATCACCCGCAGCCTCAAATGCCGGGTAATAGAAATCCACGGCTCTCCGGAGCCTTTCCGGCGTGATATCTCCGAGCGGGAGTACGAGGTGCCGGCTCGTGACGCCGGGAGCTCCCTCGCAGTAAAGGCACACGAGGCCTTCGATCAGGCGGAACCTGTAGTAGCGGCCCATGTTCCATGCAAAGCGGTTGTTGAAGCAAAGGCCGGATATGGGGATGGAAGAGGCCTTATACGCTGCAGCATAGGCCTCCAGGTGCTCCACCGAAAACAATTCGCCGTAATCTTCGCTGCTCACGGTTGGCCTGATTCCTCATAATGCCTGTAGAAAACCTCGAAGGCGCTCTCCAGTTCCTTCTTGTCGGAGATGGAGATGTACAGCTGGTCCCCGTTCTTCGCCTGCCGGGAACGCAGGATGACAAGCTCGGCTTCCCTGGAACGGAAGCGCTCCGGCTCATACGGGACCATGACCGTGTAGGTGCTGCGGCCCATGGTAAACGTGTCGATCACGAACATGTAGTACTCCGCGCCGGAGTCTGTGTCGACGATCACCGCGACTTCCTCGTCCTGCGCCGCGTTCCTGTCCGTCCGCCCCGCCTGCCTGCCAGGCTGTCCCGCCGTGCCGGCGGCCTTCTCAGGTCTCCTCGAAGCCGTCTTCATCGTCGTCCTCTTCATCGCAGAGACGCTGATATTCGGCGAACACCTCGTCATACTCGTCATCGTCGACGCTCACCAGGGTGTCGTTGTCATCGTCGCCCTCGACAACCTTCACGATCACGAGCTCGGGCTCCTTGTCGTCAAGGGTCATCAGAAGCAGATAGGTGTCTTCCTTATACTCGAATTCATCATAAAGCATGAACTCGTACTCGTTGCCTTCGGCGTCCGTCATCGTGATGGTCGTTTCGCCTTCCATATCATCGTCTTCGCATCCGCAGCCGCAATCGGTCCCGTCGGTGCATCCGCAGTCGCATTCGTGGTCATGGTCCATCAGGAATTCTTCCATCGCCATACTATTGTCCTCCGTTGATTCGTTGGGACCCGGCAAGGGGAATGGGTCCTCGCGTCATTATATCATTATTATTCCGGCACTGGCAATCGTATTCTCAGCCATCTCCGTCTTTTTTGAGGCGGTTCAGATAATCCGCAAGAATGATCTCCGCGGCCATCTGGTCTGTGGCGCCGCTTTTGCGGTCTTTGCCCCCGCCGGTCTCCCGCAGGATCCGGTTGGCGATGACCGAGGTGTATCGCTCATCCCGCATGACGACCGCAACCGAGGTTTTCCGGCGAAGCTCCTCCGCCAGCCGGAGCGCCTTTTCTCCCGAAATGCTGTTCCTGCCGTCCGTGCGCAGAGGCATGCCGATCACGACGGTGTCCGCTTCATATTCCTCGCACAGCAGGGCGATCTTGTCCGCGATCCGGTCAAAATCCGTCCCGTTCCAGTACAAGGTCGCGATCCCGCGCGCGGTATACCCGAGCGGGTCGGACACGGCCACCCCGACTCTCTTTTCCCCGTAATCGATCCCCAGTTTCCTCGCCATCATATATTACAGCACCCTGATCGCAAATTCCGGGCACACCGGCGCGCAATAGCTGCACAGGACACACCTGGCGCCATCGACGACAGCCCGTCCCCCCTCGATCCGCAGGGCTCCCGCTCCGCACCGTGCGACGCATGCCCCGCAGCCCGTACACCAGGACTCGATGTCCAGCCGGCGTTTCCTGGAACGGACCGTGTCCAGGATTTCCTCCGTGACCGGTTCTCCCGAGAAAAGCCGGACGTTGATGTCGACTTCCATCTCATTTTGCATCCCGACTGCATATGAATCCACAAAATCAAGGCTGAGTCCGTATTCGACCGCCTTCCGGAAATCCCTGAGGAGATTGCCTCCTCCCAGGAGCTTCATGCCCAGGACGCCGATCCCGGCGGAGCGGGCTGCCGCGGCCGCCCGGAGCATGTCGTCCGCGCTCCCGTCGAGCAGGCCGATCCCCGTCCGGTTGAGGATCGGGAAAACGACATCGATCTCCCGCAGCAGCCCGAGGTCGAACTCGCGGACACGCGGAAATACACGAAGCGGGTCGATCCCGCCGCGCGCGAAAGCGGCTGCCTGCACGGGCTCTACGGCGTGCGTCGAGATCCCGATGGCGCGCAGGAATCCTTTTTCCCGCATCTCCACGTAATATTTCAACGCTTCCGCGTGCCCCAGAAGTGTCAGGACGTTCACCTGCTCGTGCAGCATGAAGAGGTCGATGACGTCCAGTCCCGTCTCCCTGCGCGCTTTCTCGAAGCTGGCCGCTGCGCCGGCGCGGTCATAGGCATAGGATCGGGAGGAAACGGCGGGAAGCTTGCCGCCGAGCTGACGGATGCCTTCGCGGATATGCGGGTAGGTCCCGTAGATCTCGGCGGTATCCCAGAAAACGACCCCGCGGCCGTACGCGTACGCCAGCAGCCTGCCGCCCGATTCGGGCGTACCGGCAGCCTGCGCCGCCGACAAAGCAAGCGTGCCGAAGCATAGCCTCGGCACCCGCAATCCCGTATTGCCAAGCGGACGGTCGGCTGTCACAGCCTCGACACATAGTCGCGGATGATCACCTCGAGGAGCTCGTCGCGCTCCATCCGGCGGATCACCCCGCGCGCCCCGTTGTGGTTGGTGATATAGGTCGGATCCCCGGATAGAAAATAGCCGACCAGCTGATTGATGGGATTGTACCCCTTCTCCCTCAGGGCGGAAAGCACGGTGCTCATGATCTCCCGCGTCTCCTTGCTATGGTCGGTCTCTATCTCGAATCTCGATGTGTTGTTCTCCAGCATGTCGCCCTCCCCGGATCCCCGCGGTCCGCCCGTCTCACCCGGCGCGGCGCGTCAGTCCTCTGAAACGTTGCATTGAAACGCTGACCTCATTTTATCATATTTGCGGACCTCCTGCACGGCTGCCTTCGCCGTCACGGAACCCGCGCCACGGCGCGGTGCGCGGCGGCGATCCCGCCGGGAACGGGAAAAGCGGCCGCAAAGCCGCTTTTCCCCGCCGCGTTGGCCGCGATGCACCGGGACGGCCCGGCGCCGCGGCCGGACCATCTCCCGGATTGTCAATAACCCGACCGTCCGCCCCGGGTCTTCCACACGACCCAGAGAGGCGACGCGATGAACACGGTAGAGTAGAAGCCTGTGACGATACCGACGAGCATCGGGAGCGCGAACTGCTGGATGCTGACGATGCCCGAAACCGAAGCGAAAACATAGGTGATCACCATCGCACCGAGGACAGCCAGGAATGTGTTCAATGTCCTGGTGAGGGACTGGTTGATCGATTTGTCGACCAGGTCCGGCAGCGGGATCTTCCCGCCTTCGAGCTTGATATTCTCGCGGATGCGGTCGTAGATGACGATGGTGTCGTTGATCGAATATCCGATGATCGTCAGCACGACCGCGATGAGATTTTCATTGAGCGGGATCTTGAAAAGCACGAACGCCACGAACACCATGCAGACATCGTGCAGGAGCGCCACAAGAGCCATGACGCCCGCGGACGGCCCGGACATGACCCGGAAGCGGTACCAGACGTAAATGACGATCAGGATCGAGGAAAGCAGGATCGCGTAGAGCCCTCTCCTCAGGTATTCGGCGCCGATCGACGGGTCGACGAGCGTCGCCTCGTAGAATTTGAAGTTATTGGCTTTATACTTGTCCGACTCGGTCAGGAGCTTTCTGAGAGCCGACGTCTGGTCCACCGTAAGAGCTTCCCTGCCGGCAACGCTGATGGAGATGCTATGGGTCTTCGTCGCCTCGGTGTAGTTCTTCTGGATGCTGCTGATGTCCTTGCCGATCGCTTCCTGCGCGTCGGCCGTCAGCGTTTCGATGTCGAGTTCTCCTTCATAGGTGTAGCGGACGATGCTGCCGCCCTGGAACTGGATGTCAAGCTTGATCCCGGAAATGAGCGAAGACGCGATGCCGATGAGGATGATCCCGATCGACAGGCCGAAAAAGATCCATCTGTGTTTATAGAAACTGAAATAATGCTTCAATGTCATTTCGCCACCTTCTTTCCGCCGTAGAGCCACGGATTCTTGAGCTTGTCAAACTGGCTGAGCGACACGATCATCAGCCTCGACGCCGTCACGCCGCACAGGCCGTTGAGGATGACGCCGGTCAGCAGGGAATATCCGAAAGACATGAAAGAACCGGATCCGAAGATCATCAGGAGGACCGCGGAGATGGCCACTGTGACATTGCCGTCGACGACCGCCGAAAGGCCCCGTTCAAAGCCGTTGCGTAGGGCGATCTTGAGGGGGCCGCCGTTCCGGATCTCTTCCTTGATGCGCTCGGAAATGATGATGTTCGCGTCGACGCCCATGCCGACCGAAAGGATGATGGCCGCGATGCCGGGGAGCGTGAGGGTGAAGCCCGGGACGGATATGGCCAGCAGCTGTCCGATGAGCTGGGCCGCGAGAGCGAAAATCGCGACGAATCCGGGCAGCCGGTAATAAAGCAGCATGAACAGGCAGATCAGGATAAATGCCAGGATGCCGGCCATGACGACCACATCCAGAGCCTGGCCGCCCAGTGAGGCGCTGATCTGGCTGCTGGAGATGGATTCGAGGGCAAACGGCAGCGAGCCGGCCTTGATTTTCTGCGCGAGGTCTTTCGCGGCCTCGTTGCTCTCCATCCCGTCGATCGTGGCGTTGCCGCCCGTGATTGCCTCTTTGACTGTCGGGCTCGAGATCATCGTCTCATCCATATAGATCGAGATCGCCTTGCCGACGAGCTTCGCCGTCGCTTCGGCGAACTTGGTCTTGCCATCGCTGTTCAGCTTGAGCACGACGACCGGCTGGGATGTCTGGGAGTCAATGGCCGCGTAGGCATCCGCGACGTCCTTTCCCTCGATGACGATGTTGCCGTCGGGGTCCTTGAATGTCAGGAGCGCCATCGCGCCGAGCTCCTTGAGCGCATCATCGGCATTGTTCGCGGTGTCGCCGGGTTTCCACGGAGATCGGACCACGATCCGGTTCTTCTGATCGATGAAGACCTCGCGGTCCGTGATGTTCAGGTTGTCCATGCGGAGCTCGACCACGTTCTTCGCGGCTTCGAGGTCCGCGGCAGTCACCGTGCCGGTGTAGGAGGAGGCGGGCGCCAGGATCGCCTCGAAGCCGCCCCGGATGTCGATGCCGAACCGGATCTGATTGATCCCCTTGATGTCAACGACACCGGGGACACTGAGACCGGTTAGGCAGATGATCCCGAACAGGGCGATGATCCCCGCCGTGATGAAAAAAGTGGTCTTTGTGGATCGGGTGCTGCTGTGTCTGGAAAAACTTCTTTTCATATTCACTGTCCTTTCGCCGAAATGATCCGCAGCCGCGCGGAAAAAACCGTGCGGCACGCGTTATGTCTGAAACGGAGGGGGCTTCAGCCGGCTTTGATCTGGGAGATCCGCAGGGACAGGATCTGTCTTGCTACGGACCCGTTGACGCTGCCCGGAAAAGCCGGACCGGACAGCTGCCGGCCAGCCGCTCCGGCCGATGACGGGACATAAGCGGGAAGGCCGGAGCCGAAGCGCGTGGATATCTCTTCGGAAACACCCGCGCAGATGGCCTGGCCGATGAAGCTCAGGGAAAACCATGTGATCTGAAGGATGTTGTCCGCGGAAAGAGACGATGCTCTCCGTGGGGCGGCCGTTCCGGCTGGTGCGTCCTTGTCTGCTGCGGGGGCGGCGATGACGGCGGCGCTTCCTGCGGAAATATCTCGGGCGTCAGCGCCGCAGATCCCGAAAGCCGCGACCAGGATGGAAACGCAAAGGGCTGCCATCAGCGGCAGTGCCACAATAAAACCGTATCGGATCTTCCAATGGTACCGGATGGCCAAAACGCGCACGATCCTTCGCCCGTATTGCCCTGCAGCGGAAAAGCCGCGGACAAAGCAGATTATACCATCCGCGGGCTTCCGGGACAACAGGCAAATTGCGGCGTTCGCGGGCATTCGCGGTTTACTTTTTATCTTCAAGATCCCTGGGGGCGATCTCCTTCTGCAAAAAGACATCAACGGCATCGAACAGCTTCTGCCTCTCGGGGCTCAGGACCGCATTGTGCCTGGCATTCATGAGGAGAAGCAATTCCCTGTACTCGGAAGATACCCTGTCATAGATCAGGTAAGGGCTCCGCATGCTTACGGTCCGGTCCCGGACCGACTGGGCGATCAGGATCGGCTGCTTGACACGGTGCAGTCGGTTGAAGGAAGCGATCGTCATCTTGCGGACTTCCGCGATCGAGCGGACGGGAATGTAGGAATAGCCGATCTCGTAGTCGAAGCGAAGCTCGCCCTTGAGCGGCGCGGAATGCCCCCAGGGCTGGTATTTGCGGAAAACGCTTAGAAATTCCGCGAGGTAGCTGAGTTTGTTGCGGATCACGATCGGTGTCGAGATCGTCACGAGGCGATGGATGTCCATGGTCGCCGCCAGGTTCAGGGCGATGTTGCCGCCCATCGAAAGCCCGATGACGGACACCTTCGGGTACTGCGCGCGCAGCTCTCTGAACTCTGCCGCGGCCGCCGTATACCATTTCTTCCAGCTGAGGCCGAGCATGTCGTCCGCGTCCGTGCCGTGTCCGGGCAGCAGCATGCAGCGGACACTGAAGCCTTCCCCGCCCTTGTTGAGGGACTCGGCGAGAGGCCTCATCCCGGCCGGCGAACCCGTGAACCCGTGGATCAGGAGGACGCATTCCCCCGGGATCCTGCCGGGCAGGAAAAAAGGCATGACGTGCGGGTTCATATACGGATCCGCAATGGTCTGAGCGTCCTTGTTCCGCACTTCTTCAGGCATAGGCGCACCTCCCCGGACGATGCATTTCATCACCATTATTATACCACACAAGATCCTTTCAAAAAGGGCATGCTGGAGATGTTCGCCTCTGCAAAGTCATTGATTATCAGCCCTTGTTTTTGTATCATGGAGAAAACGAGATGAGTTGAAAGGATCGTAAAGCCATGGATATCACACCGTTCATGAGCATTGCCGGCGAAAGACCGCTTGACAGGATCCTTCCGGACGGCGGCTTCTGCGGCATTTTCCGGACGATCGGCTGCATCGGCGACAGCCTTTCCTCCGGCGAGTTCGAATCCACGGATGAAAGCGGCCGGAAAAGCTATCACGATATGTTCGAGTATTCCTGGGGACAGTACATCGCCCGCGCCGCCGGACTGAAGGCATATAATTTTTCACGCGGCGGCATGACCGCGTCGGAGTACTGGAACAGCTTTGCCGAGCAGAACGGATTCTGGGACACCGGCAAGCTTTGCCAGGCATATATCATCGCGCTCGGCGTCAACGACCTGTTCGGTCTCGGGCAGGATGTCGGCTCGTCTGCCGATATCGACACGAAAGATTATACGAAAAACGCCGATACCTTCGCGGGGTACTACGCCCGTATCATTCAGAGGCTTAAGGCGATGCAGCCCAAGGCGCGCTTTTTCCTGATGACGATTCCACGCGACAGCAGCGATGAGGCTCGCCTGGCCAAGATCGAAGCGCACCGTAGACTCCTGCACGACATCGCCGGTTTGTTCGAATTTACGTATGTGCTCGATTTCACCGAATATGCCCCGGTCTACGACGAAGAGTTCCGCCGCAATTTTTTCCTCGGCGGCCATCTCAATGCCGCCGGATATCTGCTGACCGCGCGCATGACGGCTTCCTACATCGATTTCATCATCCGCCATCATCCGCGCGAGTTCGCCGAAGCCGGCTTCATCGGCACCTCCTTTACCTATAACGGCTGACGGCACAAGATTCCTTCCGGCCCGGACACATATTTTCGTGATTTTATATTCTTTTTATTATGGAATGATTCATATATAATCATGATGACGCACTTTGCCCGGGGCGGCGCGTCCTTTCGGGCAGCACAGGGCAATCGGAAGGAAAGGGGATCAACACATGATCATATCGCATGAAGTGGAAGCACAGTGCATTGTGAAAAAAGGAGCCGATCACGGACCGGCGCCCATCCCGGAAGAAGGGAAGTGGGTGCAGGCCAGGGAGATCAAAGACATTTCGGCTTTTACCCACGGCATCGGCTGGTGCGCTCCTCAGCAGGGAGCCTGCAAGCTGACGCTGAATGTCAAGGAGGGCATCATCCAGGAGGCGCTGGTCGAGACGATCGGCTGCACCGGCATGACGCATTCAGCCGCCATGGCCGCCGAGATCCTGATCGGCAAGACCATCCTTGAGGCACTCAACACGGATCTCGTCTGCGACGCCATCAACACCGCGATGCGCGAGCTTTTCCTGCAGATCGTCTACGGCCGCTCGCAGTCCGCGTTTTCCGAGGGCGGGCTTGCCATCGGCGCGTCGCTCGAGGATCTGGGCAAGGGTCTGCGCAGCCAGGTCGCAACCATGTTCGGGACATTGGAAAAGGGGCCGCGCTACCTGGAGCTGACGGAAGGCTATGTCCTCAAGATGGCCCTGGACGAAGACAACGAGATCATCGGCTACCAGTTCCTCAAAGTCGGCCCCATGCTTGAGATGATCAAGAAGGGCACAGACGCGAACGAGGCGTTCAAGAAGTGCATCGGCACATACGGCAGGTTCGACGAAGCGGCGAAGTACATCGATCCGAGGCACGAGTAGGGCGTACGAAAGGAGTTAGGGATATGGCACTTTTTGAAAGTTACGATAGGCGGATCGGCAAGGTCGAGGCCACGCTGAAGGAATACGGCATTTCCTCCCTCGATGAGGCAAAGGCGATCTGCGACGGCATGGGCATCGACCCGTACAAGATCTGCAAGGACACCCAGCCCATCGCATTCGAGAACGCGGCGTGGGCTTATGTGGCCGGCGCAGCCATCGCGATCCGCAAGGACTGCCGCAAGGCCAGCGACGCGGCGGAAGCGATCGGCATCGGCCTGCAGTCGTTCTGCATCCCGGGGTCGGTGGCGGAGGACCGCAAGGTCGGTCTGGGCCACGGCAATCTCGCGGCGATGCTTCTCCGCGAAGAGACGCAGTGCTTCGCTTTCCTTGCAGGACACGAGTCCTTCGCGGCGGCAGAAGGCGCGATCGGCATCGCGAAATCCGCGAACAAGGTCCGCACCTCGCCCCTCCGGGTCATCCTCAACGGCCTCGGCAAGGACGCGGCCCAGATCATTTCCCGGATCAACGGTTTCACCTACGTCCAGACTCAGTTCGATTACGCGACCGGCGGGTTGACGATCGTCCGCGAGAAGGCTTATTCCAGGGGCGACCGCGCGAAGGTGCGCTGCTTCGGCTGCGACGATGTCCGCGAAGGCGTCGCGGTCATGCATCATGAGGGCGTCGATGTATCGATCACCGGTAACTCCACCAATCCCACGCGCTTCCAGCATCCGGTCGCGGGCACCTATAAGAAGGAATGCATCGAGCAGGGCAAGAAATACTTCTCCGTCGCTTCGGGCGGCGGCACCGGCAGGACGCTCCACCCGGACAACATGGCCGCCGGCCCGGCATCTTACGGAATGACCGACACGATGGGCCGCATGCATTCGGACGCCCAGTTCGCCGGATCCTCCTCCGTTCCCGCCCATGTGGAAATGATGGGCTTCCTCGGAATGGGCAACAATCCCATGGTCGGCGCGACCGTCGGCGTCGCCGTCGCGGTAGAGCAGGCATTCAAAGCCTGATCCCGCCGTTCCTGGTCCTAAGCGAAAAACCCGCTTCCATACGGAGGCGGTTTTTTTGATTTTTCCCCGGTGAGACTGCGCTCTGCGGCAGAATGCGTCAGCGCTCTTCCTGTTTTTTCAGCAGATCCAGGATCTGTTCCGCCGCGATGCATTGCAGCTGAGCGTCGACAGCCAGCTGCAGCGCGACATTGCGCAGAAGTGCTTCATCCGGCGCGTCCGGCGCATCCTTCAGGGCTTCTTCGACCATTCCCGTGGTCTTGCGGATCCCGCGGATCTGGACATTGCTGAAAAGCTCGTAGAATTTCTCGATCTCACTGTCGGCGTTCAGGGTGAAATTCTTCAGGAGCACCGCCAGATCGGGCATGGACAGGACTTTTTTCAACGAGCAGATGATCATCAGGAGAGCGACATGCTCGCGCGAATACTTCTTGGACTCAGCCCGGGGTATGACCCGGTCTTTCGTATAATTGTTCACCATGGAAGAGGTGATGACCTTTTCTTCCCCGTTCTTGCGGAACGCGGCGAGCTGCTTGTCGATCAGCGTAACGACCTGGTCCATGTACAGCTCGATGTCCGGGAGCCTGTCCCACATGACGGGCCTGTGGCCCGCAAAGCGGCGGTTCCAGTCCAGGATCCTCTCTTTCGCCGTCTCCTCATCGACGGCGGCCGGCACGGCAGGATCGGATTCTTTCTTCGCGGCAGGCTTGCCGCCATCGATCTTCTCTTCTTTCACCTGCAGTCTCCCTTCTCCGCTCGTTCACCCGCCGCATCCGCCGTCCTGCGGCGGATCGATCTTCCGGACCGACTTCTCGAGGTCTCTCCGGGCCATCAGGATAAAATGGCCGCATGTGCCGCACCGGATCCCGATCTCCTGTCCGACCCGTTCGACAGCCCAACGGAAGCTGCCGCAGGGGTGGCTTTTCTTGAGGGTCAGGATTTCCCCGACCTTGAATTTATACAACTCGAACGGTCCGCCCATGGCCTCTCGCCGGCCTTACAGCCGTACTGCGCCGATCACGCGTTCTTTCCCCGAATAATCCCTGTGGACGCGGATGTCTCCGAGACATCCGGCGGCCGCAAAAATCTCTGACGTCTCCCGTCCCTGGTCATGCCCGATCTCGGCGAAGATCCGTCCGCCGGGAGCCAGCCGCTCCGAAGCGAGACCAGCCAAAGCCCAGTAGAAGACAAGTCCGTCCTCCCCTCCGTCAAGCGCCGTCCGCGGCTCGAATCCGCTCACCTCAGGCTCGAGAAACGGAATATCCGTGCTGCGGATATAGGGAGGGTTACAGATTATTATATCGTATTGCGGGACTTTTGTGGCCAGTGACTTGAAATCCCCCGATAAAAGATCGTGTTCCAGAAAATCGATGCTGTCCGCGACACCGAGCCTGAGGGCATTCTGCCGTGCGGTCTCCAGCGCCGCGGGACTGATGTCCGTGGCTGTCCCGCGGATGTGCACCCCCGCGCGTCGGGCGGCCCGGATCAGCGAAACCGCGGCGCACCCGCTGCCCGTGCCGATCTCCAGAAAATCGACAGGTTTGCCGAAGGCGGCCTGCCTCGGCGCCATGCCGGCCGCCGCTTCCGCAGCCAGCTCGACCAGACGTTCCGTATCAAAGCGCGGGATCAGGACTCCCTCGCCCACCTCGAATTCATCAAACATGAACGGCGCCCTGCCGATGATATACTGCAACGGCTCATGCCGCGCCCGTCTCGCACAGGCTGCCAGGATCGCGGCACGCCCGGAGGCTGTCACGGTCCCTGCTGCGCGGTCCATCCGCAGTTTGAGAAGGCTGGCCCCCAGGATCCCGGCGGCTGTCTCCTCCGCCTCCCGCGCGGCACGCTCTCCGAACGCCGGTCCGAGGACCGCCGCGCATTCGGCCAGTACATCGTCCAGGGCGATCCGGTCCAGGTCTTCTGCCATCCTACCACTCGTCCCCCCGCTCCCCCGCGGGAATGACCGGGATCATGGCGGCGATGGCCACTTCGATCATGGAGTCGTCCGGCTCCCGGGTCGTCAGGCGCTGCAGCCACAATCCGGGCCTGGAAACAGCCCTTGTGACCGGGTTGTCATAACGGGCCGTCCAGTGGATAAGCTCGTAAGAGAGCCCGGCAAGCACCGGCACGAGGGCAAGCCGGATGACCATATCGAGCACGATGTTGATCCTCGGAACAAAGGAGAAAAGAATGATGCTCATCAGCAGGACAATAAACATGAACGTCGTGCCGCATCGCGGATGGTGCTTGGAAAATTGCCGCACGTTCTCCACTGTCAGGGGAAGCCGGCTCTCGTAGCATGCGATCGTCTTGTGCTCTGCCCCGTGGTACATCCAGACGCGCGCGATGTCCTTCATACGGGAAGCGAGCGCAAGATACGCGATGAAAATGCCGATCCGGATCACCCCTTCGAACAAGGAGCGAAGCACCTGGTATCCGAATCCCGTGCCTTTGCCGATCAGCCGGTTGAGGGTCAGGCTCGATATCAGGTTGGGCAAAAGGATAAAAAGGCCGATGCTGATGCATAGCCCGAAAATAACGGACAAATAGAGGAATGCCGTCGAATGGCGCTCGATGAAACGCTCGAGCCTGCCCGGGCCCTTCCCGGCCTTCGTCGGCTTCGACGGCGCGACGGGGACTGGCACAGGACCGGCATTCTCCGCTTCCCCGACATCCGGACCGGGCAGAACTTCCGCGGGAGCGGGATCATCCGAGGCCGAAAGCGCTTCCTCCGCGAATTCGGCGGACTTCATCAGATAACCTGTGCCGGTCACCATCTGCCGGAAAATTTTGACGCTGCCGCGGATAAACGGGATCTTCGCCGCGCGGGACGAGCTTCCGACCGGCGACGTCTCCACATGGATGCTGCCGTCCCCCTTGCGGACGGCCATGGCGACCGTCGACGGGCCTATCATCATGAGGCCTTCCATGAGAGCCTGACCTCCGATGCTGGTCATTTTTTTACACGTCTTTGTTTCTTCGGTGCTGTTTTTCTTCATCTGCCTGCCCCTGCTCCGCCGGACGGCGGCCGGCCGCTCAACGGACAGCCATCCGCTGTCCGTGCGGCTTCTCCTGATTATATCACAACCCGCATCCGCCGGCGAACGCGCTGTCCGCCGCGCCGGATGAACGGGTGCGAAAAAAGAAGATGCAGGTTCTCTGCATCTTCAGGCTGCCTATTTGTTGAGTTCGTTCCTTTTCTTGAACTTGTCGACCCGGCCGCCGGTATCCACGAGCTTCTGCTTGCCGGTGAAAAACGGATGGCACTTCGAGCAGATATCGACATTCAGGCTGGGCTTCACGGACGCGGTCTCGAAGGTCTCGCCGCAAGCGCATTTGACAATGGATTTGCCGTATTTCGGATGTATTTTTTCCTTCATTTCCCTCACCTCATTCGAAGGCGGACGCGTACCCTCACCGTGCGGTCCCGGTACGTATGTCACACCGGATAAAAAGCTGCAAACGCTATGATACTATAAGAAAACCGTTCTGTCAACGGAAATCGCCCCTTCACGTTTCGGGGGTAAATTGAAAATTTTATTTCCTGTTCGGGTATGAAATAACCATTGCAAATATAGAGCAGGCATTTTACAGGACAAGCCCGATGCCTGCTATACTTTGGTCAGCTTCTTTGGGCCGGCAATCGGGAAGGAGGATTTATATGGCCCGCTTTTCACATTTATCTTTGACCGATCGAGTCAAGATCCAGAAAATGCTCTGCGGCAGCAACAATCTGAATTTCATTGCGAAAACACTCGGCAGAGACCGCAGAACCATCGTCAGGGAAATTCTGGCCAACCGTACGGCGGTTTACCACGGAGCCTTCGGTAAACCGGAGAACAATTGCGCAAAGAAGAGGGAGTGTAGGCGCACAGACCTTTGCAGGCAATGTCTGAGCCGGAAAATGTTCTGCCGTGTGTGTGCACAATGCAATGATGTTTGTCCGGATTATGAACCCGCACACTATCAGCGTATCGAGCGTCCCCCGTACTGCTGCAACGGATGTCTCAAGGTCAACAACTGCACGATCCGGCGATTCTGCTACGAGGCGGAAAAAGCGCATGCCAAGTCTGTCAAGAGGCTGCACGACATACGTTCCGGCATCTGTTTGACCCAGGCTGAACTGGAGTCAACGGACCGGATCGTATCCCCTCTCATACTCAAGGGACAGTCGCTCCACCATATCTATCTCCGTCACAAGGATGAGTTGTTCTGTTCCGAGAAATCCCTCTACGGTCTTATAGACTCCGGCCTGTTGTCCGTCCGAAACATCGACCTTTCGAGAAAGGTCCAACGAAAACAGCCCCCCCGCAAGCGTGAATTCAAAGTGGACCGTAACTGCCGGCAAAACCGCACCTTTGAAGACCACCTGGATTTTCTGCGTTTACACCCGGATGTCTCCGTCACGCAGATGGACAGCGTTGTACCCTGTCGGGAAGGCTCCAGAGTCCTTCTGACGCTTTTCTGGCCTCAGGCGCAATTCCTGCTCCTTTTCCTGCGGGAACAAAACACGGCGCGTTCGGTGACAGAGATCTTCGACCGTCTCGATGCTTTGCTGGGACGAACGATGTTTCAACGCTTGTTTCCAGTCATCCTTACCGACAACGGTTCGGAGTTTTCCGCCCCTGCCGCCCTTGAAGCAGATTCCAGAACAAGGATCTTTTACTGCGACCCGCTGCACTCCAATCAGAAGTCGCAGATCGAACGCTCCCACGAATTCATCCGCGCCATCCTGCCCAAAGGCTCTTCTTTCGATGAACTTTCGCAGCGGCAGTGCAATACCATCGCTTCGCACATCAACAGCTACAGGCGTGACAGCCTGCAAGGCAGATCCCCTTATGAGGCGTTTGCATAGTTGTATGGCGAAGAGATCCTTGCTGTACTCGACATCTCCAAAATAGAAGCAGACGAGGTGACACTCACACCTCGCCTGCTCCTTGAGTAACCCTATTTGAAAGCGACCGGCTCAGAGAAGCAACCAACTTCTTCTGAAATCCCGGGACAGGCGTTACGCCTTGCAAAAATCCTTAACGCCTGCGCCCGTTGTGTTCAAGTTGCTCATTTCTCTGTTTTGCATATATAGTATACCACGATTCTGTACATTTCCCTTTTCTCAATCCTGTTTCTTTTGCTATTTTTGACGTATGAACCGCCTTTTCATGACTTTACCTTTTCAAACAGGAAGTAAACTTTTCAGTTAACCTTCACGTTTCGGGGGTTTCGGCATGCGCCTCGACACGGAAACGGTATTCGCCGGGGCCGAGCCTGGCGGAAAATACGCTTCCGCCGCAGGATCCGGTACTGTCGTCCGACACAACCGGGACGCCGTCCCGATACACCCTGTCGCCCGCAGCGCAGGGCAGCTCGACGGCTGCCGTGCTTCCGGGCGGGACGCGGCACTCGTACAGCCAGCCAACCGGCGTGTATTCCCACCGGCTCGTGATCCGGCCGGATGCGGAGTCCAGCGACGCCCCTGCGTGCACCAGAAGCGGGTCCGGATGAGGCGTCAGGCGGATCGCGCGGTACCCCGGGGCAGACTCGTCGGGGTTGATGCCGCACAGGTCGCGGTACATCCATTCCGCGACGGAACCGTACGCGTAATGGTTGAGCGATGTCATCCCGACCTCGAAGATCCTGCCGTCCGGCAGGACCGCATTCCAGCGTTCCCAGATCGTGGTCGCGCCCATTTTCACCGGGTAGAGCCATCCGGGCATTTCTTCATTGAGCAGCATGCGGCAGGCTGTTTCGTGATATCCGTTCGCGGTAAGGACATGCAGGATGTACGGGGTCCCGACGAATCCGGTGAGGATCCGGTATTTGTTCTTGACGATGAGAGCTGCCAGGGCTTCGGCGAATTTCGCGCGGAATTCCTCCTGGACAAGATCCATATAAAGCATCAGGACATAGCCGGTCTGCGTATCCGCCGCCAGCCGCCCGGTCCGCGTCACGAACTCCCCGCGGATCGCGTTGCGCACCTCATCGGCCAGCGCCGCATATTCCGCAGCGTCCGCCGTGTAGCCGAGCACCGCCGCGGCTTTGGAAACCAGCCTGGCCGAATGGGCGTAATAGGCCGACGCGATGAGTTCTTTCGGCGTCGCACCGAACGGGTCGTTTTTGTCGATGACATCGGAAGCCAGCCAGTCGCCGAAATGGGCTCCCGTCTTCCACAGCCGGCTGCCGTCATCCTGGCGGCGGATCAGGTCCACCCAGCCTTTCATGACGCCGTACCGGTCGCGCAGGACACCGAGGTCGCCGTATTGCACGTATAGCGTCCAGGGGATGATCGTCGCCGCGTCGCCCCAGGCCGCGGAATTCATCCCGTCGAAGATGCCTCCGAAGAGCTC
>CAZDPQ010000008.1:0-42951 GCA_964507305.1 uncultured Oscillospiraceae bacterium | reverse complement strand
ACGATATCTATCGGAAGCAAGCGCGATCGCCTCGTCAAGCGAGCGGTATTTCCGCATGGCCGGACAGGATGATGGAGGGTATTACCCGGAATCCATGCCCTGGTTCATCTCCGTTTTGTTTCGGGGTTATGAATCGCTGTACGAAATCAATGGTGATGCCAGGTTTGTTGACGGATTGATCGGGGATCTTCTGCATGTCCGGCATCATGCGGCAGCACCTTCCGGTCTTTTTGAACCGGATTGGTCGGGGAATCGTAAAACGGAATCCAAATGGCTTCTGGATCAGGCGGGGATGATCGAGATGTACGCGCGAGCCTCGATGATTGCAGATAAGCAGGCGAAGGCAGGAAAAAACATATGAACGGACGCGAGCGTTTTTTAACGGTATTGAATCATGCGAAACCTGACAGGTTGCCTTGCCAGGTGCATAATTGGATGCCGAACTACCTTGCGGATACACTCGGCGGGATCGGACCGCTCGAAGCGTATGAACGCTTCGGAATGGATCCGGTCCTTTACATTGAACCTTCGTATATATACAACGATTCGGATCTGTCAAAATGGGAGGTCCGGCAAATCGATCTTGGAGAAGATGCGGACCACAATTTCCACTGGAAAAGGATCATTACGACTCCGGAGGGACAGCTGAGTGACCACGGCGCATATAATAAATACACAAGGTGGATCACCGAGCCTGTTATCAAGACCGAACGCGATTTTGAGATTTGGGATCGATATGTGCCCCTGCCGCAGAAAGTGGATTGGACGAATGTAATAGAAGCGAAAAGGATCGTCGGAAGCAGAGGCATCGTTCGCGGAGGAATCTTCGATTTCGGTCAGGGAAGCCCCTGGCAGAGCTTCGTGAATTATCTGTATCCCGTTGAAAACGCCATTATGGACACATATGACAAGCCTGAATGGATCCATCATGTTCTTGAAAGTATCTTGAGGAAAAAACTTGCTGTGATCGAAAGAGCCGGAAAAATCGAATTGGATCTGGTTGAAACGGGGGGAGGGGCAGGATCGAGCACCATCATCAGCCCGGATCTTCATCGGGAATTCTGCCTTCCTTACGATCAACGGCAGCATGAGGCGATCCACGCCGGCGGCGCGAAGATCGTATACCATCTTTGCGGTGGGATCATGCCTCTGCTTGAAATGGTTGCGGAAAACGGAGCGGATGGCCTGGAAACAATGACGCCGCCCGAAATGGGTGGAGATTGCGACCTGAGCGAGGCATCCCGCAGAGTTGGATCCAGGTTGTTTTTCATCGGGGGATTCGACCAGAACGCCGGATTCGAAAATGGAAATCCGGACTATATCCGGAAATCCGTTCGGAAATTATTCGAATCCTGTCCGGATGGGGGGTATATCTGCAGTCCGTCCGATCACTTTTTCTTTGGAGATCCTGAAAATATCAGGGTGTTCGCGGAAACGGCAAAAGAATGTCGGTATTGAAATTAGGATAAATAGGATTCCGGATCAAAGGAGGAAACCGAAATGAAAGGAATGGGTAACGGTCTGACAAAGGGGTTGCTTTGCTGTGCGCTGATGCTTTCGATGCTTGGTCTTGCAGCGTGCGGAGGTCCAACCGGAAAGCCATCCGGATCAGATGGCACCGGACAGTCTTCTGTTCAGTCACAGGAAGCGGCGGAGATTGAGATGTGGGGGGAATGGTCCGGAGACGGCGAACTCCAGGTCAAAGCCATGGTGGATAAATTCAATGCCGAACAGGCAGGGATCCATGTGGAGTATCTTGTTGTACAGGATATGGTGACCAAATTCCTTACAGCTTCTACCAGCGGGCAGGTGCCGGATATCATCATCTGGGACCGGTTTATGACAGCCTTATATGCATCAAAAAATGTCATGCAGCCTATCGATGACTATGTTGCGCAAGATCAAGTCGATCTGGCGGATTTTTTCCCGGAGGCTGTCAAAGAGTTGTCGTATGGCGGGAAAACATTCGGACTTCCGATTACGGTGGACGGCTGGAACCTCTTCATCAATAAGAAACTTTTTGCCGAGAAAAGCCTATCGATCCCAACAACCTGGGCTGAACTGGAGGAATGCGCAAAGGCACTGACCATCTGGGATGGGGATAAACTGATCCGGGCCGGACTATCGCTAGCCTGGAATCCGTGGCTTTTCAATCAGTGGATCCAGACAGCGGGCGGACAAGTTGTCAGCGACGACGGTAAAACAACGATGTTCAACAACGAAAAAGGATTGATGGTGCTGGATTTCTGGGATAAGCTCCTGAATGTTGACAAAGTGTATAAAATCGGATTCGAAGCAGGACTCGGGGAAGGCGTCGATGCATTTGTCACGGGGAAAGTGGCTATTACATGGGGCGGGATGTGGTCTGTCGAAGGGTACCGCAAATATGGTGATGATCTGGAGTTTGAACTGATCCCTATGCCGGCTGGTCCGAATGGTGACAAGGGAGGTTTCCTCGGAGGATTCGGATTGATCATTCCGGCGGCAGCCGCGAACAAAGAAGCAGCATGGCAGTTTATGAAATGGTGGGCAGCCGATCCCGTGAACGCTCTTGAATGGGCAAAGGTCAGTAAAAATGTTCCGGGCAATCTGGAAGTAACGGATGATGCATTTTTTAAATCCGATCCCAATTATGCCAATCTTGTGGAGGCGATGAAATATGCGAAGATCCGTCCTCCCTTCCCGGGATATTCCAGCTTGGAAACTCAGGTGATCGGACCCAATCTGCAGCGTTACATGGAAGGTAAAACGACAGCAAAAGATGTTCTCGCTAAAATGCAGACGCAGGGAGACAAACTGCTCGCGTCCTATCAGCAATAAGAAGCGATATATACGGCCGCGTGCAGGCGGTTGCCGAAGCCGTCTGCACGCTTAGAAGGTGAAGGACAATGAAAAAAAGCGGTCTTGCCATTACAAATAAGGCACAGCAGAATATTTCGGGATATCTTTTCGCGGGCCCTGCCATTCTCTTCTTTTCTCTTTTCAATCTGCTGCCGGTCCTGTTGGCCGTCTACCTGAGCTTTACCAATTATGATATCCTTTCCCGAAGGGACTGGATCGGCCTTGACAATTATCGGAGGTTGTTTCAGGATGAAATCTTTTTCCTGACGATCCAGAACATCATCTTCTTTGTGATCCTGTATGTGCCCTCTATGATTTTTCTGTCGCTCCTCTTTGCAATCCTCCTGAATTCAGGAGTCCGCGGCATGAAGTTCTTCCGGACGGTCTATTATGTTCCGGGGCTCACGTCCGGTGTTGCCGCGTCGACGGTCTGGCTGTGGCTGCTGAATCCGGAATACGGGCTGGTCAACCAGATCCTGTCATACTTCGGGATCGTGGGACCCGCATGGCTGAGCCGGAGCGAGACCGCCATGATCTCCATTGTTGCGGTTGTCTTGTGGATGGGCATCGGAGGTAATATCGTTCTCTATCTTGCCGGCCTGCAGAACATCCCTCAAAGCCTTTATGAATCCGCTTACCTTGACGGCGCAGGCAAGCTGAAAGCTGCGCGGTACATCACGATCCCGATGCTCAGGCCTACGACGTTTTTTGTCATGACCATGCTCATGATCGGTGCTTTCCAGCTGTTCGACCAAGCATATGTCCTGACAAGAGGCGGTCCGGCAAACTCGACGCTGACGCCGGTTTATCTGATCTATAACAACGGCTTCAATGAATTGAACATGGGTTACGCTTCGGCACAGGCGCTGGGATTGTTTATCCTCATCCTTGTGTTTACCCTTTTGAGCCAGAAATTCGATAAAGAAAAATATATATAGCGAGGTCTGCCCGGATGATAAATGGAATACATAGAAAAAGGATAGAAGCGGCTGTTCTTTACGGGATCCTTACTCTGTTCGGGGCTCTCATGATCCTGCCATTTTACTGGTCGATCCTGACTTCTCTCCGCGCAGACTCGGACATTTTCAGGATACCGATCGAGTGGCTTCCAAGACATCTCACGGCGGAGCACTATCTCAAGGCATTCCGAACCGTTCCCTTCTTCCAATATGCATGGAATACGCTGCTGATAACGATCCTCGGCATGAGCATGAACCTGTTTTTCGGTTCGGCAGCAGGCTATGCCTTTGCCAAGATCCGGTTCGCCGGAAAAAAGATTATCTTCAGGACCATGATATCATCGTTGATGATTCCCGGGGTTGTAACCATGATCCCGGTTTTTCTGATTCTGAAAAATTTTCCGCTTGCGGGCGGCAACAATATCCTTGGTTCCGGCGGGTATGGATTTCTGAATACAATATGGGGTGTGATCCTTCCGGGAGGCATTGGAGTGTTCGCGGTTTTCTTCATGCGTCAGTTTTTCCTGAGCCTTCCGGATGATTTGGCAGAGAGTGCGCGTGTCGAAGGCGCGGGCGAAGGCACGATTTTTTTCAGGATCTATCTGCCGCTTGTCAAGCCTGCCTTGGCTACATTGGGGATTTTCGGCTTTCAATCCGGTTGGAATTCATTTCTCTGGCCAAACATCGTCCTGAATGATCCTGACAGGAAAGTGCTCACCATGGCGCTCCAGGCTTTCAGTTTCAACAATCAGACGCAATACGGGCCCATGATGGCGGCTTCCATTTTTATATCGGCTCCGGTTTTCATTGTTTTTATCTTTTTCCAGAAATATTTCGTACGGGGGATCGCACTGACAGGAATCAAAGATTAGGGGTGCAGCAATGGATCAGGTGTTATTTACAAAAAGACTTTTTACGGCAGCGATGGCAATCATATTCTGCCTTATGACCATCATTGCCGCGGTTTCCGGCACCGGATGCCTGTTGCAAAAAAAGCCGGTATCCGATGCAGGGTCGGATGCTTCAGTGGAAAACACATCGCTTTCCGCAGCCGAAAATTCCATACCGTGCAGTTCAAAGACCTCTCTGAGCAATCCCTCTCCCAATCTTGATCTGGAAAGGGCCAGAGCCCTTTACGATCGGATTTTCAGCGATTTCACAGTGAAAGACACCACCTACCTTCGATACTTTTTCCCTGTAAATCCATCTGAAAAAGAAATGGCATATATGTGGCCATATATGCAATGCTGCGCGATGGCTAACGCGATGCTGGAAGCAGATCCGGAAAACAATATCTACCGTAACAATCTGATCCGTGTTCTTGATGGTCTGGAGCATTATCGAAGCACTTTCAGGGAGGAGATCTGTTATCAGTCATATCCGACGGATTTCGGTGGTGGCGATGCCTTTTACGATGATAATATCTGGATTGCGCTGGAGTTGTACAGGTCATACAGGCTTCTTGGCGATGAGCGATATCTGCGCACGGCGGAAGGCTTGTTCGATTATGTAACGGGCGGATGGAACGAGGAGCAAGGAGGATTGTACTGGAAAGAATCGGACTGCACCATCATGACGACATGCACGAATGCACCGACGATCATGATGGCGATACGGCTATACGATGAAACAGGCGATTGGAAGTACCTGGACTGGGCGGAGAAAATTTACGGATGGGTAAAAAATACTCTGCTGGCGGATGATGGTGTTTTTTGGGATCACATCGATGAAAACGGCAGGATCGAGAGAACCAAGTGGACTTACAATACCGGAATGATGATCAGCGCTGCTGCGGGGCTTTATGACTCCATCGGAGAAGCGGCATATCTGGAAGATGCAATGTATTTTGCCGAATCCGCGTATGGCCACTTTGCATCACAAGGCAATGATCCCGCAACCATCCGATATCCTGACACGCCATGGTTCAATCTGCTTCTGCTGCAGGGCTTTGCCGATCTATCCGCTGAAACCGGAGATACGAAGTATGTCCAGTCCTTTCGCCCTTTTCTTGATGATCTTTGGGAACATAAAAGGGATCCTGACGGATATATCTCGTTGAAATTTTCTGTAAGCAATAGCGGAGAGAATTACCGCTCTCTGCTGGACCAGGCTTCGTATGTCGAATGCTATGAGATCCTATCAAAATTCCAGCAGGATGATCATTAATAAGTATAATTTATTGAATATCCGAATATATTTGATATACTTATTGTTATCCACAAGAATTCGGAGTAATCGAGAATGACGGAAGAAGAAAAAATGGAGAAGCAAAAGAAGCCGCTGTATCAGACAATTTATGATGTCCTGAAAGCCGATATCGAGTCCGGCAAATATCAAGATGGCGACAGGATCCCTTCCGAAAAGGAGCTTGCCAACGAATACGGTGTCAGCAGTATCACAACGAAAAAAGCACTTGAACTTCTATCCGATATCGGCTATGTGAAGAGGATCCCCGGCCGGGGTTCCTTCATTTCTGCTGAGTCTGAAAAATCGGTGAAAGAGCAGCAAAAGACAACAAACACCGGTATGATCATTGGACTTGTTCTTGCCAATTTCAACGATTCCTACGGTTCGGGGATCATCGCCGGTGTCGAACGGGCAGCGTCTGAAAGCGGGTACAGTGTGGCGCTGAAACTCTCCAACGGCACGCAGGACATGGAGGAGAAATCGATCGACCAGTTGATCGCGCATGGCGTGGGCGGTCTTATTGTCATGCCGGTCCACGGCGAAAACTACAATCCGAAAATCCTGCAGCTTGTTCTTGATAAATTCCCGGTTGTTCTGATCGACCGCCATTTGAGAGGGCTTTCCGTTCCTTTTGCAGGGACAGACAATGTGACTGCGGCATACAAGGCAACGGAATATCTGTTAATGAATGGCCATGAACGCATCTGCTTCATGTCCCCTCCTCCTGCGGATACGTCTGCGATCGAGGAGCGCATCGAAGGCTTTGTGAAATGTTTCTCGGAACACCATACCGCAATCGATAAATCCCTGTGGATGACGGACATCATCTGCACCATGCCAGGCAAGAACACGCAGGAAAACATCGATAAGGACATCGAGAGGATCCGAAAGCATCTATTGGATCATCCAGGCATCACCTGCGTGTTTGCCGTGGAGCATTCCATCGCTCTGCTTGCCCAGAAGGCGATCCGTGCTATCGGCAAAAAAGTGCCGGATGACCTTTCGATCCTATGCTTTGATGTACCGCGCAACATTTTCGGAAGTGATTTCTACACGTTTATCCGCCAGAAGGAAAACGAAATCGGATCGACCGCCTTCCGGCTCCTTACCGATTTCATTCGAAATGACGGTAACGATGAAAAGGTTTTTCTGGATGCCGAATTGGTCATCGGAGTTTCAATCAAGACTATAAAGACACCGTAATATTTTTAATGTTTTGTTTTTCTGAAAGCTGCAGGGTTGCTTCTGCGGCTTTTATTTTCCAGACGGGGCAGTACAGTAGCGTCATAATAACAGTATATTTATTATAATAAATAAAAATATTAATATAATATATTGACATTAAGTATATTATTATATATAATAAAGGCGAAGTCAGGCCACACAAAAATCATGGGAGGTATTTATGAAACGTGCAATTTCCATTCTTCTCGTTGTATTCATTCTTGCCCTGCCAATCATTTCGCTTGCGGAAGATGCCGTTGAAGTCGGCGATGTGAAAGCAGACAGCATGCCGGCATGGACATCAGGCTCGGAATCCGACATTTCCGCGAAGGTCATCGCAGAATACCAGGCACAGCAAACAGCGGGCTTTGATCTTGGAACTCCTCAGGACGAAATCCAGGGGTGGAACGATGTCGTTGTCAGGCAGTTCTTTAAAAATGGCGACAATAAGGGCAATCCGTGGGGATGGGGAGCCACCGGCTACGTGGGTTTCATTATGTACAGCGAAGGAGCCAGCCAGGCTTATACGCTGAAGAATGAAATGCTTGATGCCTGGGCGGCACTCGGACATTTTGACAGCGTCGGCTATCCGACATCCAACCAGTTTGAAGAAAACGGCAAGATTTACCAGAATTTCTCTAAAGGATATCTCGTATGCGATGTGGACGATTCAACAACAGCTGAATTGATGACCGGTACAAAAGAGCAAGCTCAGAGTGAGGCGACGAATCCTCAGACAGGGGATACCGGAGCTGCTGCGTATGCAATCTTCGCACTGGTTGGCTCGGCAGGCGCCTTCCTTGCAGCAAAAAAGAAATAAATAAGAGATGCAATCGAATTTCACGATGAAAACGGATCCCCCGGGATCCGTTTTTGTTGACATGATGCGCTAAATGTAAAGGGATATGACATGCCGGGGCCGTCGGGCAGCTTGCGATGCGGGCTTGAATTATGGCGGCGCGCCCTGCTCGTGAAAAATGAGAATGGACCGGTTACGCGTAACATAGGTTATCACTAACATAGGGGGCAAGTGATATTCGAGCCGTTCACCATAGGTTATAAGTGACCTATGTTATGGGTAACACAGGGGATTCGGAAAAACATATAAGGGAGAGAGGCTTACGGCGCGGAGCCGGTGTCCGGAAGGCCGAGGCCGGTGATGTAGTCGTAGAACATCAGCGAGACGTCGGCGGCTGCGGCGCGGCCATCCGGCTGGGATTCGCATTCGGTCGTCACGCAGAGGATGTAGGGTTCGCGCGCGAAGATGATGCCGACGTCGTTTTCGGTGCGGTAGTCGTAGTTGGTGCCGATCTTGTGCGCGACCTGCACGCCGGTCGGCAGCTTGGACTGCACGCCGAACGTGAAGACGGTGTTCTCCAGGTCTTCCATCAGGGGTGCGTAGCTGTCCGGATCCGCTTTCCAGCGTTCATACAGGTATTTCGCGTAAAGCGCCAGATCCTTTGCGGAGGTTCGGTGTCTGCCGGACACGAGAACGCCTTTATAATTGGTATAGGAGACGGAAGTCCGATACGGGACGGCGGATGAAATCTCGTTCAGGGACGGGATAACGGTGTCGATCCCGCCGAGGGCGCGGATGATCATGTTCGTGGCACAGTTGTCGCTGATGGTGATCGCGAGCTGGGCGGTCCTGCGGACGGAGAATTTGGCGCCGTTTTCCTCATTGACGATGATCCCGGTGCCGTATTCAAGGTCGCCGGTGGGGTAAGGCCTGTTGTCATAGGTCAGCATCTGCGTCAGATCGAGCTTTCCCTCGGCGACGCTCTTGTAAAGCTGTGTCACGATCCCCATCTTGATGGAGCTTGCCGCCACGAAGGGGTTGGTTTCGCCGAAGCCGAATGTCTCTCCGTTGGAAAGGTTCAGGTAGTAGATGCCGATCCTGCCGTCGAAGTTGTATGCGAAGGTGTTGACGTCTCCCTGCAGCTTCTGGAACGCGTCGGCCCGCGCCGCGCTGTCGGCGGAGACGGAGACCGGATTTGAGCCGGAACCGGAGGATGGCCCGGAAATGGATCCTGACAGGCTGCCCGCACCGGAAGCCGATGGATCCGAATCTCCGCCGGAAACGGATGAACCGGCGGAGAGAGAGGAGGCGTCGCCGGAAAAGAGGGGTCCGGCGTCCAGATAATTGCGAAGAAGGAAAAAGGTAACGGCCGACAGAAGGATCAGGCAGACGGCAAGGAGAACGGCGCGGGCTCCGCGCTTGCGTCTCCGCTTCCTCCGGAGAGCTCCATCCGAAAGGATCGCGCCCAGACTCACCGGTTCGGCCTTCCGGGTGCCTCCGGCGGGACCGGCCTTCCGGCCGGCGCCTGCCGCGGGGCTGCCCTGCCCGGCCGGGATCCTTGTCCTGCGGATATCGCCCGCGGCATCCGTGCCGCGGCCGGGATCGGTCTTTCTCATTTGTCCTCCGCAGCCCCCGGACAGGAGCCGCATCCTCTGGAGTTTCCGGCTGTCTGCCGGTCTGTCGCCTATTTTACTATGAATGCGGATAAAAGACAATCCGGCTATGATCAGGTAAAAATGCAAAAAAATGTCCCGTATGAAAAACGAGAAGGATAAACACAACATTTTGAATCGATTGCAGCAGAAACCACAATAAGTTGTGTTAAGGATTGACATGAATCTGTCAAAATGATATAATTTCACCAAGTGCACGACGTTCGGAAACGATGTTTTCCTTGGACGCACTTCAATATAGAATGGAGGTTCACATATGATTGTACGCGATGATGTCGACTCCTGCAGAGAAGGAATGTCAGCCTACGTGGGCAAGAGAGTCCGCCTCAGATCGAGCGGAGGAAGGAAACGCACGATCGTCCAGGAAGGGATCCTCGACAGGTGCTACCCCAATGTTTTTACCGTCCGGTGCTGCGGACACAATTCTTACCAGGAAATGATTTCCTATAGTTATGTGGACGTTTTGACCCGTGTGGTCGAGATCGCCGTCGAGCGGAGCGAGAAGAGCGGAAGCGAGCAGACGGCCTGAATCCGGACGGACAATGGAATAGAGAAAACACCCTCCGGCGTTCCCGTGCCGGAGGGTGTTTTACAATAGAAGTGCCGGCGTTCCGAACGGGAGGGAGTGTGCGCCGGGAGCAGGGAGCAGATGTGCCGGATCATGGAGCAAGCGGAATGAACGGGGTGATTTTTTATTTTTCAGGGACGGGGAATTCGAAGTTTGTTGCGGAATCTTTTGCGGAGAGGATGCATATCCCCTGCGAAAACATCGAGGACGGAAGGGATCGGGACATCCTGATCCGCGGCGCAGATACGGTCGCGTTCTGCTATCCGGTCTATGGTTCGAGGGTCCCCCGTCTGATGCGCGAATTCATCACAGCGAACAGGATGCTTTTCGAGGGAAAGGATCTTGTGATTTTCTGTACGCAGATGATTTTTTCCGGTGATGGCGCGAGGTGCCTGACGGATCTTCTGGAGGGCATTCAATATACGGTGATTTACGCGGAGCATTTCCGGATGCCGAACAATATCAATAATTTCTCTCTTTTTCGAATTGCGGGTGAAAAGCGGAATGGACGGATCATACGGAACGCCTTGCGGAAAATGGATCGCGTCTGCAGGGATTTACGCGATCGTAAAATCGTGAGGAGAGGGTTCTGCAGACTTTCCAGGGGATTGGGGCTTATCCAGGGAGCATTCATGCCGGGGATGGAAGAACGGTACAAGGATCGGGTCGGTGTCAGCAGGAAATGCACACGCTGCGGGGTCTGCGCCGACAGATGCCCCGCCGGCAATCTTGTTCTTTTACCTGACAGAGCGGGCGCGCTCGGCCATTGCATGCTTTGCTACCGCTGCACCAACATCTGCCCGGAGAAAGCCATCCGGGTCCTGTTCCGGAAATGGCCGGTGAAACAATATTTCTTCAATGCCCCGCAGCCGGAGAGCCGGGATCCTCGCCGTCCAGCACGGAGAGAAAGCCGCTGAAAGCCGCCGGGATCGAATAAAGCCGTTCGATTTCTTCTCTTGTCGCCCAGATCCATCCGTCGGGGCTGTGCGGGGACGGCAGGAGCCGGACGGCATATCCGGCCATGTCCCACTCGATATGCGAGAAGATATGCCGGAAGGGGCCGACGGATGCGATCGGACCGGCGGACAGGCCAAGTTCGCGCAAGACCTGACGGATGGCTTCTTCAGAAAGATGGCCGTCAAAGCCGGGGAATTCGTACAAGCGCGCCAGAAGGCCTGAGCCGCCGCGCTGCCGAATCGCGAAACGCCCGTCCCGCCCGATGAGGAGGACCGTCCTTTCGACGGTCTTCCGCTCTTTGCGGTCCGGCTTCGCGGGGATCTCCAATGTCATCCCTTTGCGGAACGCTTCGCAGAAATCACGGACGGGGCACCGGAAGCAGAGCGGCCTGCCGTTCGGAAGGCAGACCGACGCGCCGAGGTCCATCAGGGCCTGGTTGAAATCTCCCGCCCCTTCGTCCGGCAACAGGTCCGATGCGAGTCCGGCCAGCCGGCTGCGGACCTTTGGATCCGCAGGATCGCCCGTGTCGGCGGCGAGCCGGGCCATGACGCGCCGGATGTTGCCGTCCGGCGCGGCTGTTTTTCGGCCGAACGCGATCGACGCGATCGCGCCTGCCGAATAAGCGCCGACTCCCGGCAGCGACCGCAGCGCCGCTTCGTCGGACGGCAGCTCGCCGCCGGAATCTGCCAGCAGGATCTGCGCGGCTTTCTTCAGATCGCGCGCGCGGCGGTAATATCCCAGCCCCTGCCACAGCTTCATGAGCCGGTCCTCCGGGATGGACGCCAGCGACGGGATGTCGGGCACCTCGCCGATGAAACGCTCGAAGTAAGGGATCACGGTGTCGACGCGCGTCTGCTGGAGCATCATCTCCGAAATCCAGGTCTTATAGGGCGTCGGATCCCTGCGCCAGGGCAGGTCCCGGGCCTCCTCCGCATACCAGCCGAGCAATTTTTTCCTGAAAGATCCGGCGTCCATCCGCGGGAATGTCCTCCTGAGGTGCCGGCGCGGAAAGCTTTTCTTCTCCGGATCCGCCGGCATATGTTACTATATACATGAGAGAACGTGCGTGTCAAGGCGCACCGGGCTTCCTGCGAATCCTCGACGTGGACACGCGCGGCGCTTTCCCTCAAATATGCTATACATAGCATTTTTTTGCCGTCTTTTGCGATCATATTGACATCGGCTGTCTTTTTGACTACCATATATATCAAGGCTTAATATTATTCAAAGGGAGGGATATCCCATGACGCGGAAAGAACGGGTCAGGCAGGCTATCGCAGGCATCGAGCCCGACAAGATCCCGTACAGCTTTGACCTGACGGATGTGATCCGTGGCAAGATCGCCGGGCATTACGGGATCAGCCCGTGGGATGTCCAGGATTTTATCGGCGACTGCCTCCTGTACGATTGGGCCGGAAACGCGTCGGATTTCGTGCCGAAGCTGCAGGACGGGGATCTTTATGACGACGAGCTGGGCGTGGTGTGGAACAAAAGCGACAAGACGCACAGCGTCGGGGACTGGGGCGGGATCGTTTCCCATCCGCTGAAGGAAGCCTCCCTGAAGGGATACCGCTTTCCGGACACGAAAAAGCCGAAGTACTTCCATCGCCTGGACGCGGAAGCACTCCGCGGCAGCGGCCGCTACACGGTCCTTTCGCTGACCGGCCTGTTCGACCTCGGCTGGCTGCTTCGGGGCTTCGAAGACCTGCTCATGGATTTTCTCACGGAAGAGGCTTTCGTCTGCGAGCTGCTGGACCATGCGCTCGAATACAACCTGGGGCTGATCGCGCAGGCGCCGGACTGTTTCGACGGCATCCGGTTCGGGGAAGACTGGGGACAGCAGAAAGGTCTTATCATGGGCGCTTCTCTCTGGAGGAAATATTTGAAGCCGAGGCTCCGGATCATGTACGAAGCCGCAAAAAAGCGCGGATTCCACGTGCTGATCCATACCTGCGGCGACATTTACGAGATTTTTCCGGACATCATCGACATCGGCGTCGAGGTCGTGAACCCGATCCAGCCCGAGGTGATGGATGTGGAGAAAATCAAGCGTGAATTTGGAAAGGACATCGTCCTGTACGGCGGGATGGGCTGCCAGAGCACGCTCCCGATGGGCAGCGCGGACGATGTGCTGGCGGAGGCGAAGCGTAGGATCGAGGTGCTCGGGAAGGGCGGAAAATATATTTTCGGCCCCGCGGGAGCGATCCCGACGGATGCGAAGATCGAAAACGTGATCGCCCTCATCGATTTTCTCAAGAGCCTCTGAGGCCGTGCGCGGGTCAAGCCCGGGAAGCTGCCGGGCGATGAAGGAGAAAACATGGGTCCTCTGAGCATCACGTATATTGGACAATGCGGATTTCTGCTGGATTTCGGATCGGTCCGGATCGTGACCGACCCTTATCTGAGCGATTATGTGGACCGGGCATTTTCGTCCGGTTCAATAATATGGAAAAGGCTCTATCCGCCGCCTGTTTCTCTCGCGGACCTGCGGCCGGACCTTGTGCTGATTTCCCACAGCCATGCCGACCATATGGACCCCTGGACGCTGCAGCCGTATCTGCGCGGGGGAGGGCAAGCCGTGATCGCCGCGCCGGCGCCGGAATGCGCCTTGCCGGAAGCACTCGGCGCGCCGGCGATCGTCTATGCCGAAAGCGGCATCCCCTTCCGTTCGGGCGATATCGTCATCACGCCGGTCCCATGCGCGCATACCGAGCTCCATCCGGACCGCCTGGGCCGTTTCCGCGAATTGAGCTACCTGATCGCATCCGGTTCGGCGACCGTGTTCTTCGGCGGCGACATGAGCCTGTACCCGGGGCTGCGCGAACGATTATGCAAGGGAAAATGCGACGTGATGCTGCTTCCGGTCAACGGACGCGACGAAGAACGCACGGCGAACGGCATTATCGGGAACATGGATCCCCGGGAAGCGGCATGGCTGGCAAAGGATTCCGGCGCGCAGCTTTTTATCCCCATGCACCATGATCTGTACGCAGCTAACGGCTGTGCGGAGGAGACGATCCGGAAGGCTGCCGCGGAAGCAGGCGCGCCGCTGTATATCCTGAAACCTATGGAAACGCTGTATCTTCCATAGCCCTACTCTCTTCGCGCTGTACATGTGTAGTCCTTTTATATTTTTACTTGACATAATTAACCACAGGTGATACGCTTAGGATGCTTTTTCATAACGAATAAAGACCCGAATGGTGAATGGAAAGGATCCGAAATGAAGAATATATTATCGATCCGTGACATGATGGCTGCCGCGCGCGTTTTGAAAGACCGGGGAGAACGATTCACCCTTTTAGGAGTCGGCCCGATGTCCAGGACGCTGCTGACCGCTTCCCTTGAATTGGCGAAGGAGAAGGATTTTCCGATCATGCTGATCGCAAGCCGCAACCAGGTCGACAGCGACGAGTTCGGCCACGGCTACGTATGCAGCTGGGATCAGGACCGGTTCGTCGCCGACGTCGAGGACGCCAGGCGCCGGCTCGGTTTCGACGGGCTCGTATACCTGTGCCGCGACCACGGCGGACCCTGGCAGCGCGACGAAGAGCGCCGCGCGGGGCTGACGGTCGGGGAAGCGATGGAGATCTGCAAAAGATCCTATATCCACGACATCGAGAGCGGATTTGACCTTCTGCACATCGATCCGACCAAAGATCCGCATATCTCCGGGACCGTGCCGCTCCAGCTCGTGCTGGACCGAACCATCGACATCATCGGAGAACTTGAGGATTTCAGGAAAAAAAAGGGACTGCCCGAAATCGGGTATGAAGCGGGTACCGAAGAAACGAACGGCGGCCTGACCTCCGTGGAAGCATTCAGTGATTTTGTCGACAGGCTTATTTCCGCTATGGCAAAAGAGGGCCTTCAGCCTCCTGAATTCGTGGTCGGGCAGACCGGAACGCTGACACGCCTGACGGAAAATGTCGGGCATTTCAACGCCGAAAATGCCGCGCGCCTGTCCGCCAGCGCCGCAAGGCATGGTGTGGGCGTCAAGGAGCACAACGGCGATTATCTGCCGGATGCGATCCTGCTGGATCATCCCCTCCTCGGCGTGACCGCCATGAACGTGGCGCCGGAATTCGGCGTGGTCGAAACGCGGGCCTGGCTGGAGCTTGCGAAGGTCGAAGCGCGCTGCACGGCTGCGGACAGGCGGTCGTCGCTCGCGCCGGTGATGTCCGAACACGCGGTGCGCAGCGAACGGTGGCGCAAATGGATGGTCGGCGACACCGGAAAGATGGATGTCGGCGAAGTCCTTAGGGATGCGGCTCTCACCGCGGAGATCACGGACATCTGCGGCCATTATACCTATGAAATCCCCGCGGTGAAAACCGAAATGCAAAAAATGCTCGCCAATCTTTCCGCCGCCGGACTCGACGGCGAACGGTACGTGGTCCGCAAAATCAAGGACTCCCTCGACCGCTACGCGTTCTGCTTCAACATGCACGGACTGACATCGAAGCTCCTGGAAGCGTCGGGGAAAGCCTGAGAAGCCCGTCAATCGATCCGATCGATCCCACCTGTTCCGGGGCCGGCGTTCAGCCGGCTCTTTTTATATGGCGTCGAAATCGGGAGGATATCATCAGGAAACCGCAAAGACAAGATTAAACGGTTAATCTTTAAATATGACCATATATTCAACAAAAGCAAGAAGTTATGTTTGTACAATATGCAGTTTGACAATAAATGCGGTAGAATATATACTGATGGTGCATTAAAAATTCATCATCTGCGCCGAAACTCCGCGTAAAATAGATTAAACGATTAATCAAGGAGATATCCACATGAAAAGAATTCGTTTTCTGATGATTGTCTTTGTCATGAGTGCTTTGATCCTGACAGGTGTTTGCGGCTGCACGGGGGGTGTCACGCCCGAAAGCACGGTAGAGCCGGTGTACGACACGGCGGAGCCGCTGACGATTTCCTGGATGATACCGACCCAGCAGGGGCTGGCCCTGACGGAGACGCCGCTGTTTAAAAACATCCAGCAAAAGCTGAACGTGACCTTTCAGCTCACGGAGCTTCCCGTTTCGCAGCACATCGAAAAGAAAAAGCTGCTGATCGCCTCGAAGCAGATCCCGGACATCATGTCCTGGGTCACGTCCTCGGAAGCGAACCAGTACGGGCCTTCCGGCGCTTTCATGGAACTGTCGCAGTATCTGGACGCCATGCCCAGCCTCAAGGCAAAGATCGACGCCTCCATCGCGGAAGACGCTGCCAGCAAATACACGGTTTACAATTCAGACAATAAAATCTATATGACGCCTCACTATATGGTATCGCCGATCCCGATCTGGGATTTCTCCTATGTGAAGTCCGCGTTCGACGCAATCGGCGTGACCAGCCTGAACACCTGGGATGAAGTCTATGCGGCGCTGAAAGCGATCAAGGAAAAGAATCCGCAGTACTACCCGCTCGCATTCCGGAATCTGGGCGGTCTGCAGACACCGCTCCGGCTTTTTGTGGAAAGCTTCACCGCTGCGAAAGCCACGACGATCGACTACATCGGATTCGATTATGACGCGGGAACTTTCGTTTTCGGGCCGGATGTGACCGGCTACAAGGAAGCGGTTGCCTATTTTGCGAAATATTTCACCGAGGGGCTTATCGATCCGGACTACACCGTGCTGGATGAGCAGATGCTCAAGACGCGCATCGTCAAGGGTAAAGTAGTCATGATCGCGGAATACCTGGGCGGCTGGACCGGCTACCCGGGGATCATGCGGGACACCAACAATCTCCTGGTGCCGCTTGCGACCCCCAAAGCCGAAGGGAAAGAGCAGATCATCGGCCGCCAGATCTACAAGTTCGACTCGAGCGTCGGAACGGTCCTCAATGCCGCCCTTGCGGGCAACGCTTCCAAGCTGGGACGGTGCATCAAATTTCTGGATTATATGTATTCTGAAGAATTCTACAATGTCCAGTGGTACAACAGCGATGTCGCCGTAAAGCAAAATGACGGGACCTATGTATATAAAGATGAAGTTTATGATCCCGAAGGCTACCAGATGCGCAACGACACCTATTTCCCGTGGTCCGTCATGGCGGACTTCCAGGATTCCTGCGACTGCCGTCCGTCGCCGGGCGGGCCTTACCAGCTGTATCGAGACAATTACCTGAAGGATCCCGCCAACGCGGACAAGTACAAACCGTTCCCGGCCGTGCCTTTCACCGTGCAGCAGCAGACCCAGATCAACAACTACATCTCTGCCATCAATGACCGCTTCAACTCCGGGATCGTCGATTTCGCGGAGGGCAAGAGACCGATCAGCGAATGGGAAAGCTTTACCCGGGAGCTGAAAAACGCCGGCGGCGACCAGCTGATCCAGATTTACAACGACGCCTACGCCCTGATCAAAAAATAAGGAGCCGCATCCATGAGGCCTCTGACTAAAAGGAACATCATCCGGGGGATCCCGCTCTACATCATGCTGATCCTGCCCATGGCGTGGTATGCCGTCTTCTGCTACGTCCCGATGGGCGGCATCATCGTGGCGTTCAAGGATTACAACATTTTCACCGGGATCCTGAAGAGCCCGTTCGCCTCGCCGACCCCTTTTGCGCACTTCCTGCTGTTCCTGAAGGACGACTACTTCTGGAAAATTTTCCTGAACACGTTCCGCATCGGTTTTTTCAACACGCTGATCTGCTTCCCGGCTCCGATCATCCTCGCGCTCGTGTTCAACGAGATCCGGCCGGGAAAATTCAAGAAGGCGACACAATCCATATCATACATGCCGTACTTCGTATCCACGGTCGCGATCGTGAACATTGCGATCATCATGCTTTCGCAGTCGGACGGGGTCGTCAATAATATCCTCCAGGACATGGGCATGAACAGGATCAATTTCCTGACAGCCCCGCAGTATTTCATCTCCATCTATGTCACCGTCAACCTCTGGAGAAGCGTCGGCTGGGGGACGATCATCTACATCGCCTCCATGTCGAACATCAATATGGAGCTGTACGAAGCAGCCGACATCGAAGGCGCGAACCGGTTCCAGAAAATGTGGCACATTACGCTGCCCGCGATCCGCTACACCATCATCATCCTGTTCATCCTTGCCGTGCCCGGCATCATCTACGCCGACCTTGAAATGATCCTGCTGCTGCAGACCCCGCAGACCCTGACGATCTCCGACGTGCTTGCCACATATGTCTACCGCAGGGGCCTGATCGACACCCGGTATGACTTCGCCGCCGCGATCGGCCTGTTCTCGGCGGTCATCAACATGACACTGATCCTGATCACCAACAAGATCACAAAAAAAGTGGCCGATGTCGGCATTTTCTAAAGAACGGATCGAAAGGACGGCGGGCCAAGCCCCGCCCCTGACTAAAAGGAGTATGGAATGAACGGTTCCGCAAGCAGCCAGATCAACAGCCGGATGACGCCGGGTTCGTTCCTGAAGGAGCGGATCCGCCGCTTCACCTCAAGGAAAACGAAGGGAGAAGTTGTCTTCGACGTCATCATCATCGCCGGAATGATTTTCATTTCCTTTCTGATGATCTATCCTTTCGTTTATATGGTCTCGGTTTCCGTCAGCGATTACAAGCTCGTGTCGGACGTGATCTTCCTGCCCAAAGGCTTCACCCTGTCGGCATACCGTGTGGTCTTCAGCCTCAAGAACATCCAGCGCGGCTACCTGAATTCGGCGATCTACACGATCGGCGGCGTGTGCATCAGCATGATCCTGACCACGCTCACCGCGTACCCCCTGTCGAAAAAGTGGCTTCCCGGAAGGCCGTTCTTCGCGGCCGTCACGATCATCACCATGTATTTCGGAGGCGGGCTGATCCCGGTCTACCTGCTGATCAATTCGCTGGGCATGATCGATAAAATGTGGGCGATCCTGATTCCGGGCGCCATGAACACCTACTATATGATCGTCATGCGGACCTACTTTACCAACTCCATCCCCGGGGAAATCGAGGAATCCTGCCAGATCGACGGGGCAAGCCAGCTGCAGACGCTGTTTTATATCTACCTTCCGCTGTCGAAGCCGATCCTGGCGACCCTGACCCTTTTCTACGGTGTCATCGCATGGAACTCCTGGTTTTCCGCGTCGATCTACCTGAACACCGAAAGCCTGTACCCGATCCAGCTCATCCTTCGAAACGCGATGTCGACGAACGGCAGCGCATTTCTCGGCGGATCCGCCGCCCAGATCGCCGCCATCGGAAAAGACACGCGCATCAACTACATGTCGCTGAACTACGCGCTCACGATCGCCGTCATCGCGCCGATCATGGTCATCTACCCGTTCTGCCAGAAATACTTTGTCAAAGGCGTGCTTGTAGGCTCTCTGAAAGGATAAAACGGGCGGCACGGCCGGCTGCCTGTTTTAAATAAAAAAGGATTTAAGCCAGCCGATGGCTTGAATAAAAAACAAGGAGGAAACGTTATGAAAAAGATTTTTGCCATTCTCATGGCAGCGGCAATCGCTTTCAGTCTGACGATCATCCCGGTATCGGCTGTCCAGGTGGTCGGCACTCCGTTTGCGATCGATTCAACCAACTTTACAGTCGACAATCAGATCGACGGCGACGGCAATCCCACATCCGATGCCTCGATCAAGGACGGCGGGATTTTTGACGTCGGAACGCTGGCTTCGATCCCGAGACTCGTCAGCAAAGAAAATGTCGGCAAAGACCTGGATATCTCCTTCAAAACCCTGCTTTCTTCGACGGGCAGCGACTGGAGATTCATGATGATCATCCGCGACCAGGATCCGGGCAAGGCCTCCTGGGAAGGCCGCGCGAAGACATCCGGCTACAACATTTTCTTCGGCAACGGTGCGATCGGCATCAAATACGCGGATCTTTCGGATCTTCCCACCGCGGTTTCCTACAATGCGGAAGTCGTGGACGGAAACATCCATACGGTCCGTGTACGCTGCGTCACCGAAGCGGACGGCGTCCACATCGACCTTTACATCGACGACCTGAAAACACCGGTTGCTTCTGCTGTTGACAACTCTGCGAACAAAGTCGACGCCGACGGCAAGATCACCTTCGTGTGCCATGTCGTGAACGGCCTTTCCGGCACTTTCTCCAATATGGAAAAGATCACGGAATACGACATTCCCGACCTGACCGAATCGGCCGGTACGGTCGACCTGTTCTCGGAAGGCTATTCGAATGTGTTCCTGAAATACGGCCAGGGCGCTTACATGGAAGATGACACGATCCATCTCCTCCCGATCAGCCCGACCGAGCTGACCAACTCCAGATTCTATCTTGACGCGGTCCAGGCGAAGGACGCGACCTACAACATGACCATGAAAATCACCAACGCGGCGGATGCGCAGGGCTGGCTGGCCATGATCGTCCTGCGCGACCAGATGCCGGGCTATGCGTCATGGGAGCGCGGCGCGGCGGCAAGCGTCGCGGAATCGTCCGGGTATATGGTGTTCCTGAACAGCACGACCCAGGTTTCCGTCGTCTATCTGCACAAGAACAATCCGAACGGTGAAGCGATCGACAACAATGTCTGGACCGTTCCGGAAAGCTTTGACTGGAGCGCCAGCCATGTATGGAGCCTCGGTGTGGCGGAGATCGCCGGCAAAACGACCATCACTGTCAAAGTGGACGGCGAGACCAAGATCGCCGCAGTCGACAACAGGACCAATTCCAATCTGCCGAAAGTGCTGACCGCAGGCGGCTTCACCACGGTCATCCACGGCGACAACAACACCACGACGGCCGACATCACGGGCCTTACCGTTGACCTTACCAATAAGAGCTCTGAAGAGACGACATCCGAACCCGAACCGACATCGGGTGAAAATCCGCAGACAGGCGATTCGTTCCCTGCTGCGCTGGCCTTTGCGGCAGCGATCCTGATGGGCGGAGCTCTGCTTGCCTACAGGAAACTGCAATCAGTCCGTTAATCGATACCCATTTCCACTGGAGGGCTTCTTCCCGGATCCGGCCGGATCCGGGAAGAAGCGCCATCCGTACGGGATTTCCTTCAGGAGCGGCACAAATCACGCGGCGGGCCTGGTCAGGGAAAGACCTGTCCGGCATGAACGGAGGGACTTATGAAAAAGCGTTTCACATCCATCATTACAGCGGCAGCAGTCGCGGCAGCGTGTGTTCTTTCAGCTTCCGCCGCCACGTACCAGACCATCGATGTCGCCGCCATGATCGCCGATAAGGAAAATTGGACGGGAACATGGACCGCCGATGAAACACGGATCAGCGAGACCACAATCGGCGCGGATTTTATCGAGCTTGCCGGTAAAAACATCAAGTCGGCAACAAATCCGAATTACACGGGACAGGATTTCCGTCTGGATTATAAATTGAAGATCACCTGGCCGGAAGATGCTTATGACTGGGGATCGATCGTCACATTCCATGACAAGGATCCCGGAATGCATGTCTGGGAACAGGGACGGCTGGCAACGTACGGCGTTTTCTACAAGCTGGACTCTTCGATGGAAGATATCACGAAGGCCGGATCGGTGTCGATTGCCAAGTGGAATCAGCCCGTCACGCATAACGGCGATCCGGAAGGGCTGGGAGATGATTCGGCCGTATCCGGGCTGGATCTGTCGGGAAAAGAGTATGTTTACAATCTGTTTGTCGAGGATGTGGCGGACGGCGTTCATATCATGCTTTACATGAGCGGCAAGCTTGTCATCGACATCACCGATAAAGGAACGGTCAAAAACAACATCGACTCGCCGCCGATCAAGGGAAGCGGAGGATTCACGATCCTTCAGCACGCGCCGAGGCAGGTCCTTTTCAGCGTTGTCAAACCGGGGGAACAGCCTGTGCTGCAGACACCCACGCCGGCGCCGACTTCCCCGGCGTCCAGCAAAGCATCATCCGCTTCTTCCTCCGCGGCGGCTTCGTCCGTGACGTCATCGGAAGAGATTTCATCCGGCGATGTTTCATCGGATGCCGGATCTTCGGAAGAAGCATCATCCGGCGGAACGGTCAGCGAATCCTCTCAGTCTACGGTAGAGGAATCTGCCGTATCGTCAGAGGTATCACAGGCATCCGGGGATGAAGGCAAAGAAGGACTGCCGGCCGGACTGATCATCGGCATCGCCGTTCTGGTCATCCTCGCGGCGGGCGCTGCCGGCGCTTTCATCATCCTGAAGAAAAAGAAGGGCTGAAGATCCGGAAAAATCAAGATCCGGACCGAGGGGTAACGATCATGCATTTCAAGGATTCCTGCGTGACACATCTGGTTCCTTATGGCTGCACGGAAGAATCGACGGCACTGCCGGCGGGGATCTTCCCTGTCTATATCGGAAGCGGCAATACGGTCATGTCGGTGGACGCGAGCGGCCTGCAGTCCCTCAATCACGGGGTCGAGCGGGCGTTCGGGGCCATGCCGGGAAGCGGCGACATGTATGTGGTGTCCCACGGGATGCTGTCGGACCATATCGACCGGATGAATGTGCTTCCATACGGCTTTCTGACATGGGAAGCCCAGCTGGACGGCATGACGGTCGACGGGGGGAGCCTGAAGGATCTGGCGTCCGTCTGGCGGCGGACGCTCGACCTTCGGGAAGGCCGTGTCGTTACGGAGATGCTGCTGGGCCTTTCAGCCAGGATCTCGATCGGGCTTTCGATGCCCCTCGGCCATGACTGCATCCTGATCACGGTCCGGGTAAAAGGGTACGATTACAGCAACCGGCCGATCACCGCTCCGAAAACCGGAGAAATGGAGATCCGTCTCGACCTGCGGACGCGGGCCGGGAAACCGGTGTACGACCGGGCGGAGCAGACGGAAGACACGCTTCGCGTCAGCGTCGCGGGCCATGAAGAATATACGTACGGCGTCACGTTTACGGGGGACGGACCTGAGAAGGCGGAATTCAGAGATGGCCGTTTCGGCATCCGATTCCGGATCGATGCGGCGGATGCGCCATGCGAGCGGAAATTTCTGATCGATTTTTCCGAAGGGCTGACCGTTTCCGATGCGGACGCGCTGACGTCGGAAAATCGCGCGCGCCGTGCGGAAAAGTTCGGGAAACGGGCTTCGATCGAAGGACTGGAGCCGGACGAAGAATTTATCTACAACAATACGCACCATCTTCTGATGTCCTGTTTCAATTATGACAAGGGGCTGCCCATCGGGATGCCGTTCTTCTTCCCGTGGTGCTGGAGATGTTCCACCTTCTGGGATTCGCATTTTGTCATGGACGGCATGATGCGTTCCGGTGCCCGTGAAGAAGCCGATGCGTTCATCCGCTATCTGCATGCGAAAAAGAATGCTTCCGGAAAGCCGTATCCTTGGATGTTCGCTTACGACGGGACGCCGACGGTCGAAAACGACCGGGACATCGCGCCGCTCGTCATGTGCGCGCATGCCATGACTGCTATCAAACATTATGAGTACTATAAAGATCCGGAATATCTAAAAAAATACGATTACGAGATCTGCAGGGATGTCAGCATCTTTGCCGCGCGAAACCTGTTCGGGAAGGACGAGGCGGGACGGTGGATCCTTTCGATGCCGGTGAGCGGGGATGTGGTGGAAGACGCGCCCCATGAAGTCAACCAGACATTCACCGCGCTGTGGTTCCTCGTGATTTTCCGGAAAACCCTCGAAATGCAGGAGATCCTCGGGATCGAAAAAGACGGTCTGCTCGAAGAGATCACCGCCGGATATTATCTGGAACACACCGGGGAGGAGTATCTTGCTTCAAGAGGCGTAGGAGCCGGGGAGAGCGGCGCGTCCTGGGTCCCGTTTCTCCTGTATCCGACGGAGGGGATGCCTTTCGTCGACATGGATCTGATTGACAGGACAAGGGAAAAGCACAATTTCCCCGATTTGTACATGAAGTTCCAGGGGTCATACCAGCCCTGGACGGAATTCATCCAGGCTTCTTCGGATTTCCGGAGAGGAGCGGTCGAAGAAGGATACCGCATGCGCCGGATCGGCCTGTCGCATGCGTTCGGGCCGGGCCTTTTCAGCGAGATCGGACCGAAGCAGCAGACGGTCGGGCTGCCGCCGTATATCAGCGCACACGGGAGTTTCCTGACGGCGCTGATCACCCAGTTCGTGACGGCGGATATCTGGGACGGTCCGATCGGCATCTTCACGCACATGCCGGAGGCGTACCGCGGAAGGCCCGTGACGGTGCACAATGTCATCTGCCAGAACGGTTTTGCCGTTTCAGCGAAACATGACGCGCACAGCGTGTCGGCACATCTGACCAGCGCCTCGGCGTCGGACATTGAAGTCCGCGTGGCCGGGCCGGATGCTGCCGACGGGCGGGAACCGGTCATTTCGATCGAAAACGATGGCGGCCAGGTCTGCGGAAAGACGTACGATCCCGCCTCCGGCGTCCTGACAGTCCGGTTCACGGCTGTGAAAAACGCAATCATAACAATGAACAAGGGATGAGCAACGTGGCACACAGAATTTATTATTTCGCGGGCACCCATTGGGACAGGGAATGGTACCAGACATTCCAGGGATTCCGCATCCAGCTGGTCCGGATGATCGACGATCTGATCGGCTATTTCGAAAACCATTCGGATATCGCCGTGTTCCACCTGGACGGGCAGACCATCCTGCTGGAAGACTATCTGGAGGTCCGTCCGGAAAACCGGGCGCGTCTCGCAGCACTGATCCGGGACGGGAAAATCGTCATCGGCCCGTGGTACTGCATGCCGGATGAATTTCTCCTGTCCGGCGAATCCCTGATCCGCAATCTTCAGCTCGGGCACAGGCTTTGCGCCGAATGGGGAGCCGGGACCTGGAAAGTCGGCTACATCTGCGACATTTTCGGACACATCGCCCAGTTTCCCCAGATCCTCGCCGGTTTCGGGATCGGGTATGCCGTTCTCGGAAGAGGGACCAACGAACACACGACACCCGCGTTTTTCCGTTGGCAATCTCCCGACGGAAGCGAAGCGCTCACCTTCAAGATCCCCGACAGGAGCGGGTACGGTTCTTTCGCCATGGAAGTCTGCGGCCAAAGGCACAAAGGGGTCACCGTCGACGCCGCGAGCCTCCGGTTCGAGGCTGACGCGCGTGCATATATCGATCATGAAAAAGGGCGGAGCGCGGTTCCGGTTGCGATCATCACGGATGCCATGGACCATGAGCCTCTGCACCACGAGATCCCGCAGTATATCGGGAAGATGGCGCAAATGTATCCGCAGGACACGTTCCTGCAGGGAAATCTGATCGAAGCTTTTGAGGAGGCGGCGAAAAGCCGCTCCCTGATGCCGATCCGGAAGGGCGAGCTGAATGAGACCGGCAAAGCCAAGGGGCCTTTTCTCCATCTTCTCACACACACCTTATCCAGCAGACAGTCGATCAAGGAGCGGAACGACCGGTGCGAGCAGCTTCTCGAAAAATTTCTCGAACCGCTTGTCGCCTATCTCCCCTTCCGCGGGATCGTCACGGAGCCGAATTATCTGCACATCGCGTGGCGGCATCTGCTCCAGAACCATCCGCACGATTCCATCTGCGGCTGTTCAGTCGACAGGGTCCATGAAGAGATGAAATACCGGTTCAGCCAGGTCGAAAGCATCTGCGAAGCCGTCCGGGAAGATTCGTTTTCACAGCTTTCGGACGGGGTGAGGATCATCGGCTCCGAAAACCGCTATGTGACGATTTTCAATCCGCTTCCTTTACCCAGGGAAGGGTCAATCGCGATCGAAGTGCCCTTTGAAAGAGACTACATCAAATGGGAAGAACCGTTCGGGTATCAGGAAATCTGCGCGTTCCGGATCTATGATCCCGAAGGGCACGAAGTCCGGTATATCATCGAGCAGGTGGATACCGGCATGCAGATCAGGACCGCCGGGGAACAGACCGTGCAAACGGACCTCTACCATCTCCGGATCGACGCCTCACTGGCCGCCTTCGGGACCACATCGCTGCGGATCGAGCAGCAGGCCGGCCCCGCCCGCTGCTTCAGGAAAATCGCCGGAACGGACGGATCTCTGGAAAACGGCAAGGTCGCCGTCCGCGTCGAACCGGACGGGACACTGACCATCACGAACAAGCGGACGGGTAAAACGTACCGGAACCTCCTCGGCCTGGCGGATGACGGGGAGATCGGCGACGGCTGGAACAGCGTCAGGCCGGTCCGCGACACCGAAGTGTCAAAGACCGTCATGACCGGGCTTGGCATCACCGTGAACAATTCGATCTACGGGGAGATCGTCATCGACCGCGAGCTCCGGATCCCGCGGAAGATGGTCTATTCGGAAAAAGGGATATATAGAAGCGACGAGACGGAAAACCTCAAATGCCGCTTCACCGTCGGACTCGCGGCGGACTCGGACGAAATCGGCATCAGGCTTTCCGTGGACAACACCTGCACGGACCACAGGCTCAGGCTCGTGATCCCTGCCGGGATCGGCAGCGGAACATATCGCGCAAGCCAGGCGTTCACCTTCGTGGAGCGGCCCTGCGGCATTGATGAAAGCACCGGTGAATGGAAAGAAAAGGCGATGCTTGAAAAAGCGATGTCCGGTATCGTCTATATGCAGGACAGCACCGACACGCTGGCGTTCATTTCCGCAAGCGGGCTGCACGAGTGCGGCGTCAGCGACGATCCCCGTAAAACCATGTTCATCACCCTGCTCCGCGCGTTCTCCAAAACGTTGACGACCAACGGCGAACCGGGCGGGCAGGAACTGTTTGAACACTCCTATGAATTCCGCCTTGTCACAGGCGACGGCAGCCTGACGCCCACCGCACTCCAGCGCATCCAGGACGCGATGCAGGCTCCCCTGTACAGCTATGCCGGCAGCCGGCCGGACAACCGTTCGCTGATTTCCGTCGAGGGGGATGTGTGCGTGAGCGCCCTCAAGCCTTCTCTGGATATGACAGGACTAGTCCTTCGGTTGTATAATGTAGAAAACGTGAAGAAAAACTATCGCATCCGATGCCGATTCGATGTGGGATCCGCCTGCCTGTGCGACCTGCTCGAAGAAAGCACGCAGGATCTGGGATCGGATGCCATCCTCGAGGGGGATATCGCCCCCGGCCGGATCCTGTCGTTCAAAATAACGCCGAAAGGGCCATCGGCTGTGAGGGAAAACGCATGACAGTCACGATCAAGGACATTGCCGGAAAGATGGGCATTTCCATCGGCACCGTATCGTACGCGCTCAACAACAAAGGCCGCGTCAGTGACGAACTCCGCGAAAAGATTCTCAAGGAAGCGTCAAAGATGGGGTACATCCCGAACCGCAACGCGAGAAACCTTGCGAAGAAGGTAAAAGGGCGGATCGGACTTTTCATCCCCGACGTGGATTATCTCAGGAGCTCCGCCTTTTTCAACAACCTGATCGCCGGGATCATCTCCATTGTGGACCATACGGACAACGACCTGCTGCTTGCCCTGACGAAAGGCGACTTCGAAAATCTTCTGGACGGCGCGATGGATGTCGACGGTGCCATCGTCCTCCATCCCCGGAGCGACTCGGTCTATTACAATCTTCTCAACAAGAGCCACACGCCGTTCCTGATCATCGGCCGTCCCGCCGAGCAATTCGAGAACCATATCACCTACGTGGATGTTGACAACGCGGCGATCGCTTACAATGTCACGAAAATGCTTCTCGGCAAAGGCCACCGGACCATCGCGGCGGTGCTCGGCAATAAGGATTACACGATCGCCATCGACCACCTCGCGGGGTATGAGCTCGCGCTGAAGGAAATGGACATCGCCTTCGACGATAACCTGATCCTCAACAAGGATTTCGTCATCCACAGCTCGATGGACGAGGTCGAGGCCCTCATCACACGTTCCGGCGGCATCACCGCGATCATCACGGCGAGTGACACGCAGGCGATCAGCGTCGTGAATCAGCTCAAGAGAATGAAAATATCCATCCCCGCGGACCTCTCGGTCACCTGCATGGGCGGATCCTACCTGACCATGTACTACACGCCCAGCATCAGCGGGATCATCAGCCCCAGCTATGAGATCGGAAAGGTCGCCGCGAACAAGATCATCGACCTGATCAACCGCAAAACGATCCGTCCTACGCATTCCATCGTCGATTACAGCTTCTTTGAAGGAACCAGCGTCAATACGATCTGATCGTAAATACAATCATATTGGAGAATACGACATGCGCCATTCAAAAATCACTGCATTCATCAGTGCCGTCTGTATTGTTTTTGCTTCCCTCTGGATCCCGCTCGCCGTTATCGCCCCGGACCGGGCATCGGCCGCGGGGATCATCACCGAGGAAACAGGGCATTTCATCCTGGAGAACAGCTCCGTGAAAGTTACGATCGACAAGCTGACCGGCTTCATCGACCAGGTCGAGAACAAGGCCGCGAAGGTCGTCAGCAAGAAAAGCGGCAAGGGCTCCTGGCCGTTCCGCATCGAGCTCTCCGACGGAAGCATCGCCGAGATCACATCGGCGACGGCCAACCGGATCTCATCATACCGGATCGGCACCGAAGGGACGGGCATGAAGCTCAGCGTGATCTATGATGATCTTGCCACGAACGGCAGCCCTTCCACCGGGACAGGCGTCCGGGCCGAAGTGACGTACCATTTCGGTGAAAACGACAGCTTCTTCAGCTTTGACACAGCGTTCCGGAACAACGGGACAAAGAACATCGTCAATATCCGGCTCTGCGAAGGCGGCTCCCTGACTGCCGGCGGGAGCACGCCGATGCTTGTGATCCCGATCTGGGGAGAGATGGCGTATTGGGATGATCCGCTTGAGCAGTGGAGCGCCTATTCCGTGCAGTTCCCCCGCAGGATGGCTTATCCTGGACGCGGATGGAATGACCTGGAAATGGGTTTCATGGATTACAGCGGGAGCGCCGGCGGGATCGGGATCGCCTATATCAACCGGCAGCAGACGCTGATGGAGTTCCGTGTCGGGACGGACGGCGGCGGATTTTCTTTTGCGCCGTCGATGCTGGCGACAAACATTGCCGGGATCGTCACGCCGGTGGGACCGGGAGAAAGCTTCAGCACAGACCAGGTGGTCGTTGCAGCGCATGCCGGCGACTGGCATGCCATGGCGGACATTTACCGGGCGAAATACCAGGCGGCTTTCACCTCGGGAGGAAAACCGGATTACCTTACATGGGAAACGATCAGCCCGTTCGTGAAGGCGAGCGATTTCGGGATGCGGTTCCATCAGCAGGATTTCCGGTATGTTTTCCCGAACATCACCGAAAAGCTGGAGTCCTGGGGCAGCACGGCCGATCCGGCCAGACTGATGGTCTGGTATTCGGGACAGAACGAACACGGCTACGGGCATGATACGCCCACGATGATCCCGGCGAATCCGACGCTCGGCGGTACAGCGGCTTTGACCAAGCTCTCGGAGGATCTCCACGGCATCGGCGCGAACATTTACCATTATGAGCACCCGTTCGCCTTCGCGTCGGACAGTTCGGACTACCCGTCCATCTCCTCCTCGGATCCCGGGCAGACCAGCGCTGCCTGGGACGGCGTCAACCATCACTATGTCCTGATCACCGACGAGGTGTTCAATCTATGGAAAAACAAGCTTATCCCGGATCTTAAGACGGCAAAACCGGACGGCCTGCAGTTCGACCAGGGGTCGCTCCAGTTCACGGTAGGTGTTACGGGGACCGCCGCGGAAAAGCTGTCGCAGCATACGAAGGCGATCGTCAAGTTGTCACAGTACGTGAGGTCGAACCTGAACAGCGGCAAGACTTCCTATATCGTGAGCGAAGGATTCAGCGATCTGACCTGCCGCTACATCGACATCTCGCAGACCCGCTGGGACAAGGAGCAGGCTCCGGTCAACGGGGGCCAGCTGATCCCGGGCGGCCGCCAGTATGTCCATCCGCAGTATGTCAATATGTATAACAGCGCCATGCGGCTTGACAGCGGAGTCTGGAAGAACATGCGCCAGTATGTCGCGATCCTCGGCGGGATCTGCAACCTGAACGAAGGCGAAGGCTATATGGATGGCAGCGACACCGAATACCTGTGGTTCAAGCAGCAGATGCGAAATGTCTCCGCGCCGGGCTACCCGTACAATTACCGGGACACGGTCGGCCTGCAGTCCGGCGACGACAAGCTGATCGCCCGTTCCTTCACCGAGGGCGACAGGATCACCATCGTTTTGTATTCCGACAACAAGACTCTCACGGACACATTTGTCAAACTCGATCCGGCGAAACTCGGGATGAATGGAAAAACGGCTGAATTCCGGTTTGACATTCAAAGGAACCGCACGGGCTACATCATCTACAACACGAAAACACGCAAAGTGGAGATTTCGAGCCTTACGCTCACGAATCTCCCGAATCCGACCGTGACCGTTCCGGCATCTTCCGGCGGCGTTTCGGCGTCCGGTTCCTCCGATTCCTCCGGCAGCCTTCCGGAAGCATCCTCCGGAGAAGAGAGCGGCATCGCATCGGGATCCGGGGAAAGCGGCGTTTCCGGCGGCCAGTCGGGAACAGGCGCATCCTCTTCGTCCGGAGAGAAGAGCGGCATCGCATCGGGATCCGGGACAGACGAGACGCCGGATCCCGGGAACAGCCTGGCGCTGATCATCGGGACCTTGTCGGTTCTGGTGCTGCTGGTCGCCGGCTTTCTGACCGTACTGGCGACGGAGAAGCCGAAAGCGCTGTATGCATGGATCACCCGCGGCATGAAGGGGAAACAGGGAAAATAAGGAGGATCGCCATGAATTCAAGAGAAAGGCTGATCTGCACGCTGGAACACCGCCAGCCGGACAGAGTCCCGGTCGACATCGGCGCGACTGCCGTGACCGGGATCTCCCACTACGCGCTCCACAGGCTTCGCGGGGCGCTCGGCCTGCCGGAGAAGCCGGTCCGGATCCAGGATCCGTTCCAGCTCCTGGGCATGGTGGAAGAAGATGTCCGGAAGGCACTGAAAATCGATGTAGTCGGACTGTACGGCCCCTATAATTTTTTCGGATTCCGGAATGACCGATGGAAAAAATGGGTTTCACGCCAGGGAATCGAAGTAGAGGTCGGGGGCGATTTCAACACGACTGTGGATGCGGCCGGCAACACCTACATGCATCCCCGCGGAGACCTCTCCGCCAGGCCCAGCGCTGTGCTTCCGGCCAACGGCTTCTACTTTGACAATATCGTGCGCGCGGAACCGGTGGATGAAGACCATCTTTCCGGCCGGGAGGATTTCCGGGAACAGTTCGCGCGGTATTCGGATGAAGAGCTCGAGTTTTTCCGGACCAACGCGGAGGATCTTTACAACAATACGGAGTATGGGCTGATCCTCAATTTCGCCGGCGCCGCGATCGGCGACGCCGCCTTCCTCCCCGGCCCGTCGCTCAGGAAGACGCCCGGGATCCGCAGACTGGACGAATGGTACATGGCGCACCTTCTGCATCCCGAATACGTCAAGGAAGTCTACGACTTCCAGATCGAGGTCGCCCTGGAAAATCTCGAACTGCTCCGGCAGGCGGTGGGCGACAGGCCGCAGGCGATTTTCATGTCGGGGACCGATTTCGGCACGCAGCGCAGCGAGTTCATTTCCAAAGACATGTTCCGGGAGTTCTACAAGCCCTATTTCCGCAAAGTCAACGACTGGGTCCATCAGAACACTGCATGGAAGACGTTTTACCACAGCTGCGGCTCGATCGCCAATCTCCTGGATGATTTTGTCGACATGGGCGCGGACATTCTCAACCCCGTCCAATGCTCGGCGGAGGGCATGGATGCCGGCAGGCTCAAGGAGCGGTACGGGAAGAACCTTGTTTTCTGGGGCGGCGGAGCCGACACGCAGAAGACGCTGCCGTTCGGGACGCCGCGAGAGGTGTATGACGAAGTGAAGGAAAGGCTTGCCCTTTTCGGGAAAGACGGCGGCTTTGTTTTCAACACCGTCCACAATATCCAGGCCAATACGCCGGTGGAGAATATGAGAGCCATGTTCGATGCGATCCGGGATCACGCGGGAGACCCGTGACGGACAAAGAAGAGGCGGAAGATGATGGATCGGGGGATGCCGGCGGTCCGGCGGATATGCATGCTGTTGGCATGGGCGGTTGTCCTGATGCTGTTGCCGGCGTGCGCGGGAGGTATCGGGATGAAAGATCCAAGCGGCAGGATCCGCATCGAGAATGGCTCCTTTGTGCTGGATAACACGAAGATCCGGATCACCGTCGACCGCGAAAGCGGCTATATCCGTACCGTGGAAAACCGCACAGCCGCCGTTTCTTTCAAGGATGAAAAACTCGGAGCCTGGCCGTTTTCGATCCGCTTCGGCGAAAACAACCAGCAATGCTCGATCACAAAAGACACAGCCAGCACTGTGACGAAATACCGGATATGGACGGAAGGAGACATTTCTTTCCTGGATCTGTATTACGACGATCTGAAGCTGGACTGGAACGGCGGATCCACCGGTGTCCGCGCGGTCTCGCATCTGTCGATCGCCGCGGATGCCGAGTATGTGACGGCAAGTGTGACGCTGGACCTGAAAAACGCGTCGGGCAATGTGAATTCCGTCACGTTTTTCGAAGGCGGCGGACTGTCCTGCCATTCCGAAGGCGAGCGGCTGACCGCGCCGACATGGGGCGGCGGCACCTGGTGGGCCGATCCCTCCGGAAACAGGGATTTCCGCAACGGCGTGAGCCTCGGCTATCCGGGCAAAGACAACCGGACGCTCGAATGCGGCTGGCTGGACCTCCATGATGAGAAAGCCGGTATCGGCATCGCGCTGATCGACCGCATGGAAATGCCCGCGGAATTCAAGATAACGGCGGATCAGGGGCTTTCCCTTTCCTGCGTCATGCTGAGGCCGGAAAATATCGCGAATGTGCAGACGCCGATCCTCAAGGGACAGGAATTCATTTCGGACACGATGCTTCTTGCACCGCATACGGGAGACTGGCATACGATGGCCGATCTTTACAGGGCGGAGTATGAAAAAGCGTTTGTCACGACATACGGGAATCCGGATTATCTGACCTGGGACGCGATCAGCGCAAAAGCCAAAAAAGCGGATTATATGATCCGGTATTTTGCCGGGCTTGACGGGGAGCTTGTGACGACGTTCGACGATATGTACAAGAATACCGTCAGCCTGATCAACAGGATCGGAGCGGATCCTGCCCGCTGCATGGTGTGGATCGCAGGCCAGAATGAAAAAGGATATGCTTTCAACGTCCCGATCATGGTCCCCTCTTTCCCTCCGGCAGGCGGAGATGAAGCGCTGAAGCGTCTGGATGAGGATCTGCACGCGCTGGGCGCAACCGTCTTCCACTATGAGCACCCGTTCGCTGTCGATCCGGATGACGCAGGCTATTTCCCGGGCACCGATCCCCTTCAGCATACGGAAACATGGAACCTGTGCACCCACCATTCGGTCTGCGTCGACAATGACACCATGCAGAACCTGTGGGCGGACAGGATCATCCCGGACATCCGGTCGCTGGGCGCCGACGGGCTGCAGTTCGACCAGTGCCCGCTGCAGCAGACGATCTGCATACTGGACGGACACAGCCACGGGAAAGACACGGTTTCCATATTGTCGTCCCATTCGAAAGGCGTGGAAGCTCTTGAGAAAATGGTGCGGAAGGATCTCGGCAGTGACGCATACATCGTCACCGAAGCGTTCAACGATATCCTCTGCCGCTTCATCGACATCCGGCAGGCCTGCTGGCATGTCGAGCCGCTGTGGGACGGGGAATATGAATTCTGCGCCTCCCAGTATACATTTCCCCAGTACATTGTCCAATCAACCAGCATCTACCGCGAAAAAGATGGCGGCACAAGCAGCGCGATCCTGTTCGGAGCCGTTTCGGGAGGGATCGAGTGCATCTCCGACGGCGCAACGGACACGATCCGGAAAGAATACATACGATTCAAGACAGCGGTCCGGGAAGCAGACGCGCCCGGATACCCGTACGGCTTCCGCGACGATCTCGGTCTCTCCTTTGACACGGATGCGCTGACCGCGAAAGTCTTCACGGACGGCGAGCGGATCACCGTGACCTGGCTGACCCGGGCACAAACCGACGGCGAAACGATCGCGGTCGACCTGGACCGGCTGGGATTCACTGGAAAAGGGATGCGGGAGGTCCGCGTCGGCGCGTCGGCAATCAATGTGTGCGGATATGAGATTCTCGAACCCTGACGATCCGGCGGTCATCCGCTGGAAATCGAAAACACTGTGCATCACGTCTCCGATGCGGGGCTGTGTCCGGCTGCGGTTTTCCCGCGGAGGAGAACAGGCTGCGGATCCGGGGCTGATCATCGACCCGGCCTTTGTGCCGGATCCCGCGGATGCGCGGGTCCGGAGAAACGGCCGGGAAACCATCGTCTCATTCGCCGATGAGGACTGCACTGTCACCGCAGGCGACCTCATCACCTGCGCCTCCGTCCTGGGGACCGCCGCCCCGATCCGTTCCGTCCGCCTGTCCCGGAAGACGGTTTTCCGCTTCCGGAAAGGGCCCGATGTCCATATGACGACGATCCAGACCGTTGACGGCCCGAAAACAGCGTCGGACGATCTGGAGAAATATGCGGATCGGCAGGCTTTCGGGTTTGAGATCACATTCGTTCCGGATCCGGAGGAACATATTTACGGACTCGGATTGCATGAAGAAGATTTTTTCGATTACCGGGGGAAAACGCAGTACCTGATCCCGGCGAACCGGAAGATTCCCGTTCCGGTGATCCTTTCATCCCGGAAATGCGCGTATCTGTTCAACCACGGCTGTGCGATGGTATTCCGCGACGGACCCGGGGGAACGCGTGCAAGCGGGGAATGCGCCGACGAACTGGACCTGTTCATCCTGTTCGGCGAAACGTTCGACGATGTTCTTCGCGGGATCCGCCGGTTGACGGGCCGGGCGTCGATGCTGCCCCGCTGGGCACTCGGCTACTGGCAGTCGAAAGAGCATTACGGTTCTTCCGCCGAGCTGGCCGGCATCGTGCGCGGATACCGGGAGAGACGGATCCCGCTCGACTGCATCGTCCAGGACTGGCTCTACTGGCCGGAGGGTCAATGGGGGCAGAAATCCTACGACCCGTCGCGCTACCCGGATCCGGACGGTTTCATCGGCGCGCTGCACCGGATGGGAGCAAAGCTCATGATCTCGGTCTGGCCGAACATGGCGGCCTGTCCGGACCGGGACGAACTGTCCCGTACCGGCGGCCTGCTGGCAGACGGCTCGACCTATGACGCGTTCGACCCTCAGGCCGGCCGCACATACTGGCGCCAGGCATCCGCAGGATTGTTCCGGCACGACACGGACGCCTTCTGGTGCGACAGCACGGAACCGTACGCCGACATCGAGTGGGGCGGTACTGTCCGGCGGAGTCCTGGACAGCGGTATCGTCTGCTCCGCGGGCATTTCGGCAAATACATCGACCCCGCCCGGACCAATCTGTATGCCCTTTACCATTCGAAAAACATCACGGAAGGCCAGACCCGGGAACGGCCCGGGAGGCGTCCCGTGCATCTCACCCGCTCGGGTTATGCCGGACAGCAGCGGTACGGCGCGGTCGTCTGGACCGGAGATGTTTCCGCCAAATGGGCGGTCCTGCGGTCCAACATCACCAACATGCTGCAATTTTCCATGACCGGTCATCCGTATGTGACATTCGACATCGGAGGCTTTTTTGCCGGCAGCCTCGAATGCTACCGCAGGCGCACGGGCCATGCGGATTTGCCTGCCCCGTGGTTCTGGGACGGGGATTACGAGGACGGCGTGAATGACAAAGGCTATTGCGAGCTGTATGTGCGCTGGCTCCAGGCCGGCGCCTTCATGCCGGTCTTCCGCTCCCACGGGAGCGACACCCCCAGGGAGGCCTGGCAGTTCGCCGGACAGGGACAGGAATTCTACCGGGCCATCGTCCGGACCATACGCCTGCGTTATGAGCTGATGCCGTATCTGTACTCCCTCGCCGCCGCCGTCCATGCGGACGGCGACTCCTTCCTGCGGCCGCTTTTCTTCCGATTTCCCGAAGACCCTCGGACATACGCGATATCGGACCAGTACCTATTCGGCCCGTCGATCATGGTCTGTCCGGTCACCGAGGCCATGTATTACGGCCCGAAATCCGTTCCCGCGGACCGTCCGTCAAAGACCAGACGCGTGTATCTGCCCGGCAGCACAGGGTGGTATGATTTCTGGACGGGAGCCCATTATCCCGGCGGCACGGAGATCGAAGCAGACGCGCCGCTGGACCGGATCCCGGCATTTGTCCCGGAAGGGTCGATCATCCCGATGAGCGGAGGATCACGCACGAACGCAGACGCCTGCGGGCCGGTGCATCTTGCCGTCTATCCCGGCCGGGACTGCGTGTTCCGCTATTATGACGATGCAGGCGATGGGCCATTCGACACGGATGCATTTACGGAATTCCGCTGGGATGACAACGAGCGGAAGATCGTCTGCAGCGCTCCCTGCCCGCCGGTCGCCATCACTCCGCCTCACGCAGCATCGACGTGACCTCGTCGCACCAGCCGACCACCGCGCGGGCGGAAGCGATCCCGTATTTCAGCGGAGCCAGGACGAACGGCGTATGCGGATCGGCGGAAGCCCTGCCGTCCCGCAGCAGGTACTGCTCCATCGCCAGATACTGCTCCAGCCGCTCTTCGTGCATTTTGCGGTACTCCGCGATCATCGCGAGGGTGCGTCCGGCCGGGAGACCGGCAGAAAAGGAAAGCTTGAGGAGAAACTCCGACCTGGCGGGCCGGTATTCGGCAGGCTGCAGAAGCCACTCCCGGAACTCGTCCCGCCCCTTCGTGGTGATGCGGTAAAGAACCTTGCGTGAGGAAGGGTCCTGCCCGGCGAGCTCGATCACACCTTCGGCGAGCATCTGCCGGAGGACGGGATAGAGATGTCCGTAGTTCTCGTGCCAGAAATGCGACAGGATCCCGTCGCAGTATTTCTTGATGTCATACCCGGAGCTGTCCGAAACGGTCAGCACTCCCAGGATCGCATATCTTGTCTTGTTGGCGGTCGCCATGCCTTTGCCCCCTTCCCTGATTCCCTTCCCGCAGCCCGTCTTTCAGCGCAGGCTCTCCGCAAACGCCAGGATATGGCCGGCCGCGGCCCTGTACCCGCCGGCTCTGCGAAAGGACGCGCCCACCGCGGCGGCGGCATCCGCGAAACTCCGGTCCGCCAGCACCCTGTCCGCTGCTTCCCGGATCGATACGGCCGACGCTTCCCCGATCTTCATCGCAAGCCCGGCGCCTGTGCCGGCCAGCTGACGCGCGACCAGATGCTGGTCGTTCACCATCGGGAACGCCACGACCGGAACACCGTGATACAGCGCTTCGGACACGCTGTTCATGCCGCCGTGGCTGAGGAAAAGCTCCGACCGGCGGAGGACTTCGATCTGCGGAATGAAATTCCGGACGATGAAATTGGCAGGGGCCGGGCCGAGATCGGACGCGTCGGTCTTCCTGCCGATCGACAGGACGACCGTGCGGCCCGTGTCCGCGAACGCCTCGAAGCATTGCCGGTAAAAATCCTTCCAGTCGGTCCGGATGGTGCCGAGCGATATCGTGACGGCATTCCCGGCCGCGATCCGCTCCAGCGGAAAATCGCCCGGATCCTCCTCTTCCCGGAAGGAAGGGCCGGTAAATTTAAAGGTGTCGTCGAAACCGCCGGGATCCGGCTGGAATTCTCTGGAAGTATAGACGATCGTGATGTCGCCCTTTTTGAAAAAGACATCCATCGCGGACGGCACCTCAAGTCCCCATTCGGCGCAGAATCCGGCGAGGATCCGGTAAAACGCGTCAAGCTGGGGGTGAAATCCGGGCTCCATCATGCGCTCGGGGACCGGCAGACGGTTCATCGCGAACGCGCTGCTGGAGCAGACAGTCGGAAGCCCCATGATCTGTCCGAGAAAACGCCCGCCTCCGAGAATGGAGTCGCTGACAAGATAGTCGAACCGCATTCCCCGGGTCTTTTCGAGGACCGCAGGGATCGTGGCCCGGTCGGTCCTGATGATGTATTCGAGCAGGGAATAAAACGGATGGTCTCCCGCGGGCCGGTACCCCCGGTAATAGTCCCGCATCGCATCGCCGGATCCGATGAAATGCGCTCCCGTGTCAAGGACCTGTCCGGCAAAATCCTCCGAACAGAAATACCAGACTTCCTCCCCGCGGCGGACCAGCTCGCGGACGACGGGCAGCGTGGGATTGATGTGGCCGTGCAGATTGCCGTTGACAAAGAGTGCTTTTGACATATCATGGGCTCCTTTCGAACCGGTCGGACCGGGGATCGGCCGATCGTGCTATGCATGGAATGGATCTTCCACAGTATATATCAGTCTGATATATAGGTCAACAGGTAAATCAGGGAATGTCCGACGAAAATTTTCATTGAAATCCATGCAGCCGTCATCGCGGAAAAGAGTATAATTGTAGTGTGAATGGCAGCCGGCAGAAATCGTCCGGCTGCAGATGGGGGTGTTCTGAATGGATTATATCATTATCGCGGCCGGCATCCTGGTCGGCATCATCGTCCTGTTGAAGATCGTGGGATTCCGTGTCATCCCGAACAACCGGATCGCCGTCATCGAGAAGTGGTGGTCTCCGAAGGGGTCCCTGAATGAGCAGATCATCGCGCTGCACGGGGAGGCGGGCCTGCAGCCGGGCATCATCCGCGGCGGCATCCATTTCCTGTCGCCTCTGATGTACAAGGTCCATATCTGCCCGCTGGTGACCATCCCGCAGGGCCAGATCGCCTATGTCTTTGCGCGCGACGGCATGCCGCTCGCGCCGATCCAGACGCTTGGCAGGGTCGTCCCGGAGGGAAACAATTTCCAGAACGCGAAGGGTTTTCTGGAGAATGGCGGGCAGAGAGGCCCGCAGCGGGGGATCGTGCGTGAAGGCACGTATGCTTTCAACCTGGGCCAGTTCATCATCATCACCGAGGACAAGATTTTCCATCTGCCGATGGGCAACACGATGGAGGAGGCCACCATCATGAAGATGGCCGAGCTGCTCAAGGAGCGCGGCGGCTTCCGCCCGATCGTCATCAAGGGCAGCGACGACAAGGTCGGGATCGTCACGGTCCATGACGGCTTGTCCCTGAACCGGGAGGACATTATCGCCCCGGCGGTCGGCGACGATCCTGCGGTCCAGGAGCTGTACCACAACAATTTCCAGGATCCGGAGAAATTCCTGAAGGCCGGCGGCTTCCGGGGCCGGCAGTATCAGGTGCTGGTCGAAGGCACCTATTTCATCAACCGCTTTTTCGCGACGGTCGAGCTGATCGAAAAGTCCCTGATTGCTGTGGGCTTCGTCGGCGTCGTGGTGTCGTATTATGGGGCGAAAGGCGAGGATTCGACCGGAGACGAATACAAACACGGCGAGCTGGTCGAGAAGGGCTGCCGCGGTGTCTGGCGAGAGCCGCTGATGCCCGGCAAATACGCGTTCAACACCTACGCGGGGCAGATCATCCGCGTTCCCACCACCAACATCATCCTGAAGTGGATCAGCGACCAGGCCGGCTCGCATCTGTTCGATGAGAATCTTACGGAAGTCAGCCTGATCACCAAGGACGCATTCGAGCCTTCTCTTCCGCTGTCCGTGGTCATGCACATCGATTACAAGAAAGCTCCGCTCGTGATCCAGCGTTTCGGCGATATCAAGATGCTGGTCGACCAGACCCTGGACCCGATGGTTTCTGCCTATTTCAAGAATATCGGCCAAACCAAGACGCTGATCCAGATCATCCAGGAGCGCAACGAGATCCAGAGCAATTCTTCCAGGGAGATGAGGATCAAATTCGAGCATTACAATCTTGAATTGGAGGAAGTCCTGATCGGTACGCCTGCCGCTTCGGCTAATGACAACAAGATCGAAGTGATCCTGACACAGCTTCGCGACCGTCAGATCGCGGTCGAGAAGATCGAGACCTACACGCAGCAGCAACGGGCAGCGGACAAGGAGAAGGAGCTTCGGGAAGCGGAGTCGAAGGCGCAGCAGCAGCGTTTCCTTACCGAGTCCAGCATCAATATCGAGATCCAGAGCAACCAGGGCAAGGCCGAATATCAGAAGTCTCTGCAGGAGGCCGCCAAGATCAAGGCGATCGCCGAAGCGGAGGCCGAGAAGGAAGCCCGCGTCGGTATCGGCAAGGCCATCGCGATCGAGGAGCAGGTCAAGGCGTACGGCGGACCGCAATACCAGGTCGTACAGGATGTGATGACCAAGTTCACGTCCGCAGTCGAGTCGGCCGGGATCGACATTGTCCCGAAGACCGTTGTCAACATGGGCGGCCAGGGAGAAGGGCAGGGCAGCTCGGTCAATGCGTTCGAGATGCTTATGAGTCTCCTCGTCAGTGAGAAGCTGGGGGTGAAATTTCCCGCGGCGGGCAAGGTTGACGAGGACCCGAAGGTAAGGCGGATCAAGGATTCCGTGATGAAGGCGCTCGAACAGGATTCGCAGGCGGCTGAAGTGAAGCCGGCCGCCGAGAAGGCGCCGCCCGCTACCGAGGCCAAGCCCGGCCCGGAGGTCAAAACGAGCCCCGCCAAATGATTTGATCCCTCCCGGACCACAGCATTGACGCAGCAGGGTCCCTCCGCGCGTGACAGCTTTCCGCTGCACGCCGGAGGGACTTTTCGCACGCCGCACAAGACCGCACGCGTGCACAACTGGTTTATCGTGCGTAATCGCATGCGTGAACAACTGGTTTATCGTGCGTAATCGCATGCGTGTACAACGCAGGTTATCACGCGGGAAATATGTCAAGACAAAATATATATTATGCAACACGGAAATTTTCGTGTATACTGAATCCGGCAGATCTTTTCTGCAAGTCTCTGCATTGTAAATTGTACGGGAGATGAATCATGCGAAAACCGGTAAAATTCCTATTGCCGTGCCTTCTGACCTGCCTGGCTGTGACACAGGCCTTTTCCCCACCGGCCGCGGGCGAGACGGTCATCAAAGCGCTTTACAGAACCGATGCGGATTATTCGGACTATACCTGGTGGAGCCCCGGGGTCGGATATCCCCGGATCATCTGCCTGCAGCACTCGTTTCTCGGACAAAACAACGTGCTGCTGGCGACCTGCGAAGAAAGCAATCCCGCGGTAGAGCCCGGGTATCCGATCCTGCGCAGCCTGGATCAGGGGAAAACCTGGCAGAGGCTGTCGGTGGTTCACGATAAGACGCCCGGTTACTGCGCGCTGTGGCAGCCGACCCTGTTCGAACTGCCCCGGGACTTCGGGCCCTGGAAAGCCGGTACGATCCTGCTGGCCGGCGCGTCGGTCGACCCGGCACATACACAGCGGTCGGCGATCAGCCTGTATGCGAGCACGGACGGCGGCGTAACATGGAACGACAGGCCTGCGGTCCTCGCGAAAGGCGGCGGGCCCGGGACCGGAGTCTGGGAGCCTTTCCTCGTGCTGCTGGATGACGGTACGCTGGTCTGTTATTATTCGGATGAAACCGAGTCCGAAGCGCACAGCCAGAAGCTGGTATATCAGACATCGGCGGACGGCATCACCTGGAGCGACCCCGTGGACATCACGGATTTCCGGAGGCAGCGTGACCGCCCGGGCATGCCGGTCGTCACCCGCCTGGGCGACGGGACTTATTTCATGACCTACGAAATGGTCGGCCGCCCCGGCAACATCGTCACATACAGGACATCGGCGGACGGTCTGGATTGGGGGGATCCTGCATCGATCGGAACGTCGGTCGAAAGCACGGATTTCAAAATGCTGGGTTCGGCCCCTTACTGCAACTGGACGCCGGCCGGTTCGGATAAAGGAACCCTGATCGTCAGCGGCACGTTCATGGCGCAGGGTTCCAGCTCGACAGGCACGGACTATTTTCTAAGCCATGATTACGGAAAGACCTGGACGACCATTCCTCATATCATCCCGTATGAAGGGACCCATATCGACCACTCCGGCTACAGCAACAGCATGGTCTTCTCAGCGGATGGCAAAGTCCTGTACGCACTGAACAATCCTCCGGACCCGAACATTGACAACATCCGTTGCAAAATCGTATTCGCGCTGGCCGAACTGGTGCCTGGCGCGGCATCGCTGCCGGAAAACATGCCGTCTTTCACGGATCCCGATTTCAGCGGGACGGTGATCGGCGCGTCAAGCGCTGCGCCGGCATCAGGCGGAAGCGGTCCGGCTTCTTTGGAAACGGAGCTGTCATCGGCGGTTTCGTCCGGAAGCGGGACCGGCGGGGGCCGTGCGGCTGCCATCGAATGGGCCGCGGCCGCTGCTGCGGTCCTGGCCGCGGGGTTCCTTGCGGCCAGCGTTGCTTTCTTCATGAAGAAAAGGAAAGCATAGCCGAACAGGAAAAGAGGTGGCTGGCCATGATGAAGATCCGTGAACGGGTTCTTTTCGATGGGCATCGAGGCTGGGAGCATGCGGGCGTCGGCCGTCTTGTGTTCGGGCATGATTACAACCGTAGGCATATGCGCTTTGTTGAGGTCGAAATCTCTTAAAACGGATGGCCCTGCATGAAAAGTTAATATCGTGCATACCGATATTATTTCTGTCCATTCCTTCCGGCAGATTTTCCGCATTATAATCAAACCGTAAGAACAATTGACCCGCGGTCGCGCCTGTGTCCGATTTGCAGCAACACGCTTACCGGACCGGCATCTGCCATATGCAGACTGTCTGTCTGCGTGAAAGGAGTTATGAAGTATGGAATATGCAGATCGAAATGAAATTTCCAAATCGTATGATTATGCTAAAAAAGTGTACGCTTCCTTCGGAGTGGATACGGAGAAGGCGATGGAGACCTTCGCGGGGATCTCCCTTTCGCTGCACTGCTGGCAGGGGGACGATGTGAAGGGGTTCGAGAACCAGGG
>CAZDPQ010000007.1:0-44669 GCA_964507305.1 uncultured Oscillospiraceae bacterium | reverse complement strand
CCTCCGCAGAACGTTCGAGACCAGCATGATGCCTGCGATCAAGCCGAGCTGGATGATAAAGTTCCATAGGGGCGAGTTGGCTGCTGAAAAATCCATGGGTCCTCTCCTTTCGTTTTCTGCCTATGTCAAATGCCATGCCATATCATCATGCCGGTCCGCCGCGGCGCACCGCCGGCAGCGTCCGGCCGGGGCCGCGACGGAACCTCAGACCGTCTCGGGCCTGCCGAGCAGCTCCCGGTAAAGGTCCAGATACTTGAGTGCGCTTCTGGGATGGTCGGAATGCAGCTCATAGCTGACGCCATCCTCTGTGCTGAAAATCAGGTTCATCTGGATAATCACGGACATGTTGGGGATTTCCGCCAGCCGGAACACGATCTCGCCGCCGCCGTTCTTCCGGAGGACCATCCGGTCGCGGTAAAAGTCGACGGTCCCCTCCGCGACGGGCTTGTTGCGTCTCGCCCGGACCGTGCGGATCAGGATCTGCCCGTCGTCCGAAAAGACGGGGCGCTCCGCGCAGGCAGGGTCCGCCAGCGCTTCGGCCGCGCACGCGCGGATCATGCCCTTCTGCCACCGGAACCAGTCGAGCACCCTCCGGAACGGGGCTTCCCCGGACTGCGCATCATAGGGCTCCAGATACCCGTATTCCGTATAGCGCAGGTCCAGCCCGCAGTCGCAGCGCAGACGGTCGCCGCTGCTGTGGAGCGTCGAAAAGTTCCGGCATCGCGGGCAGCAGTACAGTGCGTATTCGAGGTGCTCGGCCAGCCGGTCCCCCCGGTATGCGACGGGGTCTTTCTCCTGTTCATCGTAGGCGTTCACGTACAGGTCCCGCGCCACGGCCTCGTTGATTCCGTCGTCGGTCATTTCCCGGAGCTCGCCGGGGGTGTACTCGTGAACGGCATAACCACGCAGCCGTCCCTTGCGGACATTGTGCGACCAGCGCGGCAGGCTGAAATACCCGCCGATGATCCGGTACGTGATCAGCGACGCGCCGGTCCGGCGGGCAAGCTTGCCGATCGAAGGCGGGATGTACCCCGTCTCTCCGGAAAAGGTGGAATTCCCCTCGGCGAAAATACAGACATTAAGCCCTTCCTTCAGGTGCCGGTAGATCTCCATGACGGTCTTGGTCTCGGTGGTGGACTTGGCCCGCGGGATCGGGGCTACGGCAAACACCAACAGGCTGCTGAGCAGCCCGAGCCTGAACAAGTGGTCACTCGCGACATAATAGAGCGGATCCCGGAAGCTGAAGCCGATCAGGATCGGATCGTATACGCAGGTATGGTTGGCGATCAGGATGTACGGTTTGTGCCGGGGCCTGACCCTCTCGTATGTAAAGCGGAACCGGGCCTTGATGAACGGGTCCAGGATCCGCCTCGCGATTTCCTTGATGATTCTGTGCCGGACCGTGCCTTTCATACAGCCTCCGTGCGCCCGATGCAATGCCCCGGCTGAAAAACTGCTTTCAGTGTACTATTCCGCGAAACACATGGCAAGCGGAAACTTCATGCGATCGAATCGATCGTTTCGATGGCCCACAACGGCAGATCAAGCAGAGAACCTTCTTTCCGGTAATCTGCCATGGAAGTGCGGACGGAAAGTTCCGGCCGGAATTTCTCACGGTAGATCAGCAGGCTTTTTGCCTTGAGATTGGTTTCTGCCTTGACTTCGACAGGGATCACACCTCTGCCGCTGTCGATCAGAAAATCGACCTCGGCAAGAAGCACGTTCGGCAGTCTAATAATAGATCCCGATGCCTTTCACTGTTTTCAGCTGCTGAAGCACATATTGCTCGGTCAAAGCTCCCTTGAATTCCTTATTCACGCATCAGCCACGTCTTGCCGACCTGCCTTGCGCCGCGAATGATCAGCGGTTTGCGGTCTTTACCTGATTTCCACTTTTTCAAACGAAAAAGTGGCGCGAGTATACACTTTTTCAAATGAAAATCGTGAAAGCACACACATTTACGGGGACGATCGGCAGGACCTGGAGGCTGATGTTGACGGTTGGCATTGCATTTCTCCGATCGCAGATTTCCCATCATTATGTTACGGAATGCCGGGGAACGGGAACCGCGGAAAGGGGCCCCGGCGTTAGTGTAAAATTGTTCTCAGTCGAATAAAGAAGAAGAAATCCTACCATCTGGTAGAATGTGAGTCGACAAAACCACAAAAAACCAGCAACAGGAGATTTCTTCATGGAGAGTATATAACAAATTGCAGAACAATTCATCAGGGAAATCGTGGCAATCGACATCACCGAAGGCCTGACGGAAGCGCTGTAAAAGGCCGGGCAGTTATAAGGCGCGTTCATCTGCCGGATCATGGAGCAGAAACTGCGAGAGCCAGATCAGCCGGCAGACGGTCATGAACAAGACACGCTGCGTGACGCGATGCGTGCTTGAACCAGCGGGAACCCCGGCAGGATGTCCCGGTGATCCCAATATACTACTTGTGCACTCTGTCGGGCTATGCTATTATTAGCATAGGTTAAGCGCTTTAATTCTGCGCGGTGTTCATTACGCCAGTTTGTGATAAAGGAGTCAAGGGATGTTTCAAAGAATAAAAATCCTCGCCCTCATTCTAATTGCCGGATTGCTGGTTTCTTCCTGTACCGCGCGGCCGGGGAACACGGATTCGGCCTCCGCAAGCAGCACTCCGGAAGATTTTTATACAGGGTTATACCGCGAGCAAGGTGAGGTTACCCTCGAAGGAATATCACCGGATTGGGTAAAGTCTCTGGTCATAGCCCAGATGCGGATTGAAACCATCAGCAAAGAAGGGACATTCAACGGAGCCCTCCCGGCACTGGATTATCTGCAAGATCTGGGTGTGAACGGCGTCTGGATCTCTCCGGTTTTTGAAAAGGGTATCGATGAGGACAACGAGAATCTCGATAAGATCAATCAAAACGGATTCAACGTGAAGGAGCCGGACAAGATCGAACCATCTCTGGGAACGGAAGCGGAATTGGCCAACCTCATAGAAGAAGCTCATAAACGGAATATCCGGGTTTTCCTGGATATTGTTCCCCACGGCGTCAACATGGAAAGCTCCCTGGTTAAAGAGCATCCGGATTGGTTTCGCAAGGACAGCAGCGGAGCGCTGGACATCACCTGGGGGAAAATGCACGACTTCATTTTTTCGAAAACGGCTGTGGAGGAATATTGGATCGATTTATGCGTCGGATGGGTGAAGCGGCTGAACATTGACGGTTTTCGCTGTGATCTGGAGCCGGGCTGCTTCGGCACGATGACCTGGGGAAAAATCCGTCAGGCCTGTTGGGACGAAGGCTATAAAATCGCCATTTTCTCCGAAGGACCGTCAGACCGGGGCGCCGGCTTTGATTTTGACCAGAACGGGGTCTATCCGTATGACTTGGCGGACCAGGACAAGCGGGTGAAATACAGGGCGGACCTGTTTCTGAATGAAAACATCGTGGATGCCGTCCGGCAGGGAACCGGTCTCGGCACTTTCCAGAAGCAGGCTTCCGGCCAGGGCGGGCAGGAACGTTTTTATTCCTTTGCCTTATCCAACCATGACATGGTACTCACCACCAAGGGCAGCCGCCTCCGGTTTGCATACCAGGCGATCTTTTCGCCGTATATCCCTGTATTCTTCATCGGAGAAGAAATGAATTACGACACCATCCACGGGCTGCTCTATGTGGAGCCCATCGATTTGTCCAAGGCAGGCCTGCCCGGGAAAAAGGAATTCCATGATAACATCCGGAAAATGATTTCCATCCGCCGGGAATACCACGACATTTTTGAATATTTTCCCGAAAACCACCGGGATTCGAACATTGCAAAGGTGGAAGCCGACGGAGCGGTAATCCAGACTTACGCCCGCTTCCGCAACGGCAGGGCGGTGATCATCCCCGGAAACAGTACGGATGCCGCCATTAAAATCAAAATCCATCTGGACCCGGCCGCGCTGGAGCTCCCTGCTGCAGATGCGTATACGGTGACGGACCTGATGGACGGAACTGTCTTATATACCGGAACAGCAGAAGGCTTCGCAGAGTTGGAAATCGGTGTGGATTCCCAGTCTCTGCGCGTACTGAAGGTGACAGCGGAATGAAAAAAATGTTTTTGAAAAACGGCAAGTGCCTGGCAGCTTTTCTGCTGGCCGTTCTGACTGTTGCAGCCTTCGCAGGGGAAATTCCGGCCTTTCCGGATGCCTCCGTTCGGGTCTGGGGGGAAAGCGCTAAAGCCGGAAGTACGGCTGAGAATAACACGCAAACCGGCGTTTCAGGGATCCCCTCAGGGTACACGGATTACCTGGCTGCAGTGGGTGATCAGGTTAATGAAACACAAAATGCGCTTCCGGTGGTTCTGTCTCCGGAGGATTTTGATCCGGAAAAGTCTTCCGGTGCAGAAGAAACGACGACAGATGGGATCCCGTGCATCCACACGGAATCGGAGGGGCTGGCTGTCTTTTTATTCGAGGCGGAGACCGCCGGATTCTATAAGATCTATATGAAATATGCGGCGGAAGGATCTTCCGGAGGAAGAATTCTTCGCTCCGTCGAGCTGGATGGGGAAATTCCGTTTAGCGAATGGACCGAAGTGGAATTGGACCGGATCTGGACGGATCGCGAACAGCCGGGTTCAGTAAAGGACAGGTTAGGGAACGATATTCGCCCGTCACAAATCGAGAAGGAAGGATTTGCAGGAACCTATCTGAAAGACCCTTCCGGATTTTTACAGGAGCCGCCGGCTGTTTACCTGTCGGCGGGAGCGCATACCCTGGGTCTGCGTTCGGTCTCTGAAGCGCTGTCTGTTTCAGAAATATGGCTGGAACCGAGCCTGGAAACACCGTCTTATGCAGAACAAACTGCGTTATGGAATGAACAAGGCGGAACGGCGCAGCCGGATGCCATTGTCATCCAGGCGGAACAATCATCGGCGAAATCCGACCGTTCGCTGTATCCCCGTGCGGACCGGTCCTCTCCATTGACTGAACCGTCAAACTACAAGCTGGTGCTGTACAACACCATCGGCGGAGAACGCTGGAGCCGGGTCGGGCAATGGATCGAATGGACCGTCCGGGTGCCGGAGGACGGATTTTATACACTGTCACTGCGTTGGAAACAGGATACAAAGGTCAACGATGTTTCGGCCCGGGCGCTGACCATCGACGGCGAACTGCCATTTAAAGAGGCTGCATCCCTGCTTTTTCCTTATGGCGGCGGATGGCAGTCATCACGCCTGCAGGATTCCGAAACCGGCGAAGCATACCGCTTCCGGCTGAGCGAAGGAACCCATGCCATCCGTCTGGAGGCAACACTCGGTGCCTATGCCGGGATCGCCCGGGACGCCCAGGAGTTGTTGTATGAACTGAACCGGATCTATAGACAGATTGTTACGATTACCGGGCCGACTCCTGATCAGTTCAGGGACTATGAATTCGACAAAACACTGCCGGATACGCTGATGCTTATGCAGCAGGTTCAGGAGCAGATGGCCCGGCTGGAAGAAAAGGTCCAAGGTTTGACCGGTGGCGGGCAAAGCACAGCGGCGATATCCCGCTTGATTTACCAGATCGGTGAAATGTTGGATGATCCTGAAACCATTGCCTATCGCCTGCTGGATTTCCAGAACAACATATCCGGATTCGGAGCCTGGATGAATCAGGTGAAAAGTCAGCCGCTGGAAATCGATTACCTGGTTCTGGATACGGAGAATGCGCCTCTCCCGGCTGCGGAAGCTGGAGTTTTCGGGGTGGTCGGATTTTATATCAGACAGTTTCTGGCCTCTTTTATCATTGACTATGCTGAAATCGGCACCACGCAAAAATCAGAGGATGAAGCAATAACAGTCTGGATCGGTTCCGGCGTAGGAACGACAGCAGGAAGAGATCAGTCCCTGCTGATCCGGCAGATGATATCGGAAAGCTTCACGCCAAGAGAAGGGATTACGGCCCGCCTGCAGCTGGTGTCGATGGGAGCCCTGCTGCCGGCCACGCTGGCCGGGATCGGACCGGATGTGGCTTTGCAGCAGCCTCAGGCGGACCCGCTGAATTATGCCCTTCGCAACGCGGTGGCTGATTTATCCCAGTTCCGTGACGCAGAGGAAATTTTCACCCGGTTCCTTCCGGAAGCGGCTCTTCCATTCCGACTCGGCAGCAGTCTGTATGCGCTGCCGGAAACCCAGAGCTACCCCATGCTTTTTTACAGAAAGGACATTCTGGACGAGCTTGGTATTGACGAATCCCAGCTGGACACCTGGGACTCCCTGTTTTTATCCGTTCTGCCCCGAATTCAGAAAAGCTATCTCCAGCTGGGCGTATTGTCCAACCTGAGCTCCTATGCCATGTTTCTGTACCAGGCGGGCGGAGCGTTCTATACGGAAGACGGGCAGCAGTCCGCCGTCGCGTCTCCGGCGGGAATAAGAGCTTTTGAAAAATTCACCGGAATCTACACGGAATACAAACAAGCCCTGACCTTTGATTTTGCTAACCGTTTCCGGACCGGAGAAATGCCGATCGCCATCAACGATTTTACAGCCTATAACCAGATGTCGGTTTTTGCGCCTGAGCTAAAAGGGCTCTGGGGAATGAGGCCGGTGCCCGGAACTTTTCGTCCGGACGGGACGATTGACAGAAGTGTTGCGTCCACAGTCAGCGGGTGTATTCTGCTGTCCAATTCGAAAAACCCGGAGGCGGCGTGGACCTTCATGAAATGGTGGACCGAAGCGGAGACCCAGATAATTTACGGGCAGGAATTGGAAAGCATCATGGGCGACGCGGCCCGGTACCCTACGGCAAACCTTGAAGCGATGCAACAGATGGCCTGGGACTCGTCAACAGCAAAAAACCTTGCCATCCAGAGAGCTTTTGCCAGGGCGATTCCGGAAATCCCGGGCGGCTATTTCACCGCAAGGCACATGGATTTTGCAATTCGTGACGTTATTTTGTCCGGCAGGGATGTGAGGGAAACCATCACGGAGGCCCAACAGGATATCAGCGCCGAGATTGTCAGCAAGCGACTGGAATTTGGCCTGGAGGTAAAAACGGAATATCGAATCGGAGGAGAACCATGAGGAACGGAAAACCCGTAGCTCCGGGTAAATCAAGACTGACGGCTGTCTGGGCACGGCATAAGGAAGACTATTTGTTTATGGCACCTTACCTGCTGCTCTTTACAGTATTTACCGTCATTCCGGTCCTTGTTTCCATCGGCTTGAGCTTTTCCTATTTCAATGTGCTGGAACCTCCCCGGTTCATCGGGCTGCAAAATTACTTCAGCCTGCTGCTGGATGACAACATTTTTATTCTGGCGGTGAAAAACACCCTGATCCTTTCGGTTATAACGGGTCCGGTCAGTTTTCTGCTGTGCCTGCTGCTGGCCTGGCTTGTAAACGAATTTCCTGCGGGAATCCGGGCATTTCTGACCCTGCTGTTCTATACGCCGACCCTTGCCGGTTCGGCCTATCTGATCTGGCAGATCATATACAGCGGGGATGCCTACGGTTTTCTGAACGGCTTTCTGATGAAGTACAACCTGATTTATACGCCGATTCAATGGCTGACCGACCCGAACTACATGGTTCCTTCCGCGGTGACGGTCATTCTGTGGATGAGCCTTGGAACGTCTTTCTTGTCCTTTATCGCCGGTTACCAGAATGTGGACCCGGTTCTATATGAGGCGGCTGCTGTGGATGGAATCAAGAACCGGTGGCAGGAGCTGTGGTTTGTGACGCTGCCTTCTATGCGTCCCCAACTGTTGTTCGGCGCGGTGATGAGCATTACCGCATCCTTCGGAATCGGAGATGTGATCAATGGTCTATTTGGATTTCCGAGCACGAATTACGTTCTCCATACCATGGTCCACCACCTGCAGGATTACGGCAACATCCGGTTTGAAATGGGATATGCGTCGGCGATTGCCACGATCCTGTTTTTACTGATGATCGCCACAAACCGGATGGTCCAGCATCTTCTGAAAAAGGTAGGTGCATAAAAATGAAAGCTTTTGTCTATTTGAAAAAATCTAAAAAAGTGAACCGCTCCAGATTCGGAACCATTCTGCTTTTTGCGGTGCTGTTTGTGTTTGCTTCTTTCACGGCGCTTCCGCTGGTTCTGATTGTCGGAAATGCGTTTAAACCGTTGAACGAACTCTGGATTTTCCCGCCCAGGCTTCTGCCCCGGGCCTGGACCATGAAAAATTTTCTGGACATGTTCCGGATTATGAACGATTCGTGGGTTCCTTTTCTCCGGTATCTCTGGAATACGGTTGCCATCACCGCGGCCGGGACCTTCGGGCATATCCTGCTGTCGTCCATGTGCGCCTTCCCTCTGGCAAAAAAGAATTTCCCGGGACGGAACCTGATTTTTAACACGATTGTGCTGGCGCTGATGTTCAACGGGACGGTAACGGCGGTTCCGAACTATATCACCATGTCGGTTTTCCACTTGATCAATACGCCGTATTCACTGATTATTCCAGCCTTTTCCGCAGCGCTTGGACTTTACCTCATGAAGCAGTTCATGGAGCAGATTCCGGATTCTCTCCTGGAAGCGGCACGAATAGACGGTGCTTCCCAATGGCGTGTTTTCTGGGACATCGTCATGCCGAATGTAAAGCCTGCCTGGCTGACCCTGATGCTGTTGTCGGTTCAAGGCCTCTGGAATATCGGCTCGACAACCTACATATTCAGCGAGGAGCGTAAAACGCTTTCCTATGCCCTGAGCCAGATCATGTCGGGAGGAATCGCGCGTGCCGGCACCGGAGCAGCCGTTTCCGTTTTCATGATGCTTGTTCCGGTTTGCATTTTTCTTTTCAGCCAAAGCAATATCATCCGGACCATGGCTTCGTCGGGAATGAAAGAATAAGAGGGACGAATCTGATGAACGATGCTACTGTAAAATTCATACGCAGGAAGCTTTTCCGTTCCAGGGCCTTCCAGGCCGGAACGGCCATCCTGACAGCCGCGGCAGTTCTTGCCGGGATATCGGGTAGCTTTTATGCCATCGGCAATATCGCCCCGGAGACACCTTACGTTTCCTATATCTACCAGTTGGAAGGACAACCGGTGGAAATTCCCGCGCCTTACCAGCCTGTTGCGGCATTGACCGGCACCGACCTCGGGCTGACGCCCTTCTCGGGTCTGAGCGACATTTATTACGACCCGGACGGCAAGCGGTATTATCTCTGCGATTCGGGAAACAACCGAATTGTATTTCTGAGTGATGATCTGAAGCTTGAAGGAGAGCTGGTTACCTTTGTCAACCATACGATCCGGGAAAATCTCAGCGCGCCCGGAAGCTGCGTGGTAAAGAACAACCGGCTGTATATTGCGGATACCGGTTCCGGCAGAATTATTGCCATCCGGCTGGAAGATATCCGGCCGATGGACGAGGATACGACGATTCTTCGCTCGCCGAAAGCGGAAGCGGTTTATGAAAAACCGGACATCGACATATTAGGGCAAGACTACACCTACCAGCCTACAAAAATCGAAGTGGATTTTGCCGGACGGATCTATGTGATAGCGGCCGGTATCAACCAAGGCTTGATCCAGCTGGATGAAAATGGCGGTTTCATGGGCTTTCTGGGGGCTCCGAGAGTGGTTCCAAAGGCTGCGGATGTCCTGTGGCGCAAATTTTATACGGATGAACAGAAGAAACGGATTTTCAAATTTGTACCAACGGAGTACAATTCCGTAAAGCTGGACAGCAGCGGGTTTTTCTATGTGTCCTCCCAGACTGTGAGCATTCCGCCGATCTCCCGTCTGAACAGCCAGGGGGAAAACATTTTAAAGCGCAGGACGGTGGTTACTGCTAACGGCAGCATTTACCCGGATGGTGACGGCTCCTATGCGGACCATGCCGGAACCGTGGTCAAAAATTACTTTCTGGATGTGGAACCGCTTGAGAACGGAATGTATATGGGACTGGATTCGAACAGCGGAAAAATATTCGCCTACGACCGGGATGGCATGCTGCTTTATGCCTTCGGCGGAATCGGGCCGCAAACCGGCACCTTCTACTCTCCAAGCGCCATGTCCCTATCCGGCAGCAGGATCCTGGTAACGGATTATGCCAAAGGGACGCTGACGGTTTTTGAACAGACCCAATTCGGAGCCGTGATCGAAAAGGCAGTGGAGAGCCACCGGATCGGCGACTACGAAGCGTCCCGAATCTACTGGAGTGAGATCCTGTCCATTTGCAGTAATTATGAAGCGGCAGATATCGGCCTGGCACGCATTGAAATCCAGGAGAAAAAATATGCGGAAGCTCTGGCACGGCTCAAGCCCATCGGGGAACGCTATTACTATTCCCTCGCTTATCGCGAAACACGCAGCCTCTTTATGAAAAAGAATTTCACCTGGATTTTTCTGGGATTGCTGCTGGTATTGGGAGCTCTGCTCGTCCTTCCCGGAAAAATACGGAACAGCGGATTCTACCGGAAGGCCACGGCGCACCCCTTTTATCAGGAAATCCATTATGCAAAACACGTTATTTTCCATCCGTTTGACGGATTTTGGGACCTGAAAAGGGAGAAAAAGGGCAGTGTGCGGGCCGCTGCCGTATTTTACGGGTTGTTTGCCGTTCTGTACGCCGTGCGTGCCCAGTTCAGCGGATACATTGTTACGGGAGTCCGCCCGGAGGAAGTAAATATCCTGTATGAGGTATCGCTGATTCTGATTCCGCTGGTCTTGTTCATTGTGTCCAACTGGTGCTTTACAACGTTGATGGACGGGGAAGGCAGCATGAAGGACATTTTTATCGCGGCAGGCTATGCCTTGCGGCCGTACATCCTGTTGTCCGTTCCGCTGCTTTTGCTGTCCCATTTTCTGGTCGGAGAGGAGATTGCCTTCTACACAATCCTGAATACGGTCGCCATTGGCTGGACCTTGGCATTGCTGGTGCTCGGCATGATGGTTACGCACGATTACTCCTTTGCGAAAAATCTGCTGGCGACAGTACTGACGATCGTGGGAATTCTGCTCATGATCTTTATCGGATTGCTGCTGGTTCACATCATTCAGGATGTAATCGGGTTCTTCAGCGATATCTACAATGAAATATCGTTCAGGACCTACTGATACGGAGGAGCCATGAAATTCAAAGTAACAGCGAAAACGCAAAAAATCATAAAGGCCTCAGCATTGGGGCTGCTTGCGACAGCCATTGCGGCTGCGGTGCTGCCGAACTTATTCAACCTGTCGAAGGAAATCGACCATTCACCGTATGCGGAGCCGTTTGTATCGGCTCCTGATGATGAATTCCGGGATGCAGGGAATTCCGGGACGATCGTGCTTTCCAATAACCGGATCCGATTTGAGATGGATGCGGCAACTACCCATTTTACCGTTACGGACCTTCAAAGCGGAGAAATGTACCGGTCGGTCCCCCCAGGCGTCCAGACCGCATCGGACGAAGACAAGGTCCGGTCCGGTTCGGAGGTTGCCCTGCTCTATTATGACGATCAGAGCAAGTCAAAATACATGGGATCCGGACCCCACAGCGTGGACACAGGAAATTACCGGATTCTGCAAAAGGGAAACACGATTCGCGTTGTATATACCTTCGGGACTCCGGGTGATCTTTATTTTGTACCGGCCGCATTTGAAAAGGATTTTTACGAAAACAGCATTCTGCCGAAAATCACCAATGCGACGGATCTCCGAAGGATCAAACGGTACTACAGATTATATGATCCGGCCGACAGAAACGAGCAATTTGAAGAAAAGCTGGCGTATTGTCCCAGTATCGCAGACCGGCCTATGTATGTCTTTTCAGGAAATGCGGAAGACAAGAATGTATTGAAGGATATTACCTCCTACATGGAAACGGCCGGCTACACACGGGAGCAATATGAAATCGACCTGCAGTCGATTGAACTGGAAGCAGGAGCCTCGGCCGCAGCTACGGGCTTTTTGGTACCGGTGGAATATGAGCTTACCGACAGCGGATTTCTTGCCAGAATTCTAACGGACCGGATCGAAGAGTACAAGGAAGGCGACCGTATCGTCACGGTTTCTCTTTTAGAATACTTCAACGCATCCTCCGGGGAAAAGACGGAAACCTATTTTGTACCGGATGGCAGTGGTGCGCTGATCCAAACGGTGCAATCCGGAGGGATGAACTATTCCCAGACAGTATTCGGTGAAGATGAATCCATTCTGTCCGGAAATCGCAGCTCCATTGCGCAGGCAGTCCGTCTGCCGGTGTTTGGCGCGTATGGAAACGGGAAAGGATTTCTGGCGGTGATCGAGGGCGGTGCTCCCCAGGCTTCCGTGCGGGCTACAACCCGCGGGACTGCTTCACCGATGAATACGCTGTTCTGCGATTTTACCATCCACAGCATGATGGTAACCGACATCGGGACAGACCGGAATATTCCGATCATCAACCTGTACAGCAGACACCTGATTTATGAAACTCCCACTCTCCGTTTCTCCTTTGCAGAACCCGGAAAACAGGATATTAGCGGACTGGCTGAGCTGTACCGCGACTATCTGATCGGACGGGGAGAGCTGTCTGAAAACATCCAAAGCGGGAATGCTCCCGTCTATCTGGATTTTACCTGCCTGATTACGAAAAGGGTCAGCATCCTCGGTATTTCCTATAACAAAAAAATCGTTCTCTCCGATTTCCGTTCGATCACAGAGATTGTGAAGAAGCTGCAGGAAGCTGGGATTACCGATCTGCGAATCCGTCTGAAGGGAATATCCGATGACGGACTGGCCGGAGGGATCAGCGATGCATTCCGGATTTCCCGCCGGCTGGGGGGAAAGGCGTGTTTGGACGCCCTGGTTCAGCAGGTAGCTTCCGGCGGCGGATTGGTGTATTTTGAGGGAGATTTTTCCCAGGTATACAGAGATCGATCGACAGATTCCTTCCTGGCAAAATCCGACGCGGCCTACCGTCTGGACAGGACCCTGGTTCGGACCGGTGAATATGACACAGTGACCGGTGCATTCGATAAAAGCATTTTCCCGGGGTTTGCTCTTTCCCCATCTGAATACGGAACTGCCATCCTTTCCTGGCTGGCAAGCTTTCAACGATTTTCAGGAGCAAACGCTTCGGGAATATCCTGGACCGATGCAGGCAGCAGGCTGTATTCCGATTTCAACATCAAAAAGGATTTTGACAGGGCCATGACAAAATCTGAAATTATAGCGGGAACAGAACTCCTTTCACGATCCGGTAACAGCGGATTCCTTACAGACGGTGGCAACGCCTATATTCTGAAATATGCATCGGATCTTCTTTCTGTCCCCGAAAGAGCGTCCTTCTATCAAATCGAATCGGGAGAGGTTCCGTTTTACCAGTTAGTCGTGAATGGCAGAATCCGATATGCCTCCAGCCCGTTCAACCGCAGCGCGGATCCGCAGGACCGTTTCCTGAGAGCGGTTGAAAGCGGAAGCAGCCTTTACTACGACTGGATTGCCGGACCGGACACCTTGTTGAAATCTACCGGCTACGAGGCCAGGAACTATTCTCTGAACTACGAAAACTCTCTGGAGCAGCTCATCGGGATGGAAAGCCGGCTGCGGGAGCTTCGCCAGGCTGTCGCAGGAGCGGCGATGGTCAGGTATGATAAGCTTGCGGACAACGTGACACTGACCACATACTCCAACGGTATACAGGTACTTGTGAACCGGAGTTCGACCCGCTTTGAATTCAGCGGGATGGCAGCGGATGGAAGAGACTTTGCCTTTTTTGAAGGAGAAAACGGATGACACTAAAACCGATCGGTAAAAAAGGATTTTCACTTGAAAGAAAAAAGGCGGTGGCGGGACTCTTTTTCATATCGCCGCTGATTCTGGGACTTTTGGTGGTATTCCTGCCCAATATGATCCAAACCTTCCGGTTTACCCTCAACGACATTGTAATCGACAAAGGGGCCTACCACCTTGAATATCTCGGTCTGGCAAATTTTACAACCGCCTTGACCATCGACCCTCAATTTATCCGTCTTCTTGTAGAGTCCATCCGACAGCTGGTGACCGATATTCCCGTTATATTGATTTTCAGCCTGTTTGTCGCTTCGATCCTGAACCAGAAATTCCGGGGGCGGTTACTGGCCCGTTCCATCTTTTTCGTACCGGTGATCCTGGCAACCGGAATTATCGCAAAAATTGAATCCGTAACCGATATTATGAACATTGTCGAAGTCGGCCGCCAGGGGGCTTCCTCTGGAGAAGCCACTGCAAACCTTGCGGTGTTCACCCAGCTTCTTTCCTCCCTGAATTTCAACGATTCCCTGATCAATGTGGTAGTAGGAGCGGCCAACGGGATCTACCGGATCGTCCAGTCCAGCGGGATTCAGATCTTTATCTTTATGGCTGCGCTCCAGGAGGTGCCGCATGCTTTATATGAAGCAGCGAATGTGGAGGGTTGCTCGAAGTGGGAATTGTTCTGGAAAATCACACTCCCGATGATCAGTCCGCAAATTCTGGTCTGCGGAGTCTATACCATCGTGGACACATTCTCCAAGCCCAACAGCCCGATGTTCGAGTATGTAAACCGTCTGGCCTTTGCCCAGAACCAGTATGGCCTGGCTACAGCGATGTACATGATGTACTTCCTGTGTATTGCACTGATATTGGCAGCTGCAGGAGCTGTCATGTCGAAATTTGTCTTTTACAACGAATAGGCCGCACAGCAGAGAAAGGAAATCCGGATGGAACAAAAAGCGCTGAAATGGATCTGGCGAACCGTACGTTTTATCATCGTTTTCGGATTGGCATTCATTATCCTGAAACCTTTTATTTATAAAATCCTGATGGCATCGATGTCTCCGGAAGACTTGCTGGATTCCACGGTGAAGCTTATTCCCAAGCATTTTTCAACTTACTATTGGAAAGTAGCCCTGGAAGGACTGGAATTTTCCAAAACCGGATGGCTCACTTTTTTCATGTCGGCAAGCGTCGGAGTCATTCAAACCTTTATTTGCTCTATGATTGCCTATGGGCTGGCCAGGTTTCGTTTCCGCGGGAATAAGCTTGCCTTTGCGGCGGTGATTGTCATTATGATGATCCCTCCCCAGGTATACAGCATTGCCCAGTACCTGCGGTTCACCAATTTCAACTACGGAATCGGAGGATTTGCGCTGAACCTGACGGACAGCCTGGTTCCGCTTTACATTCTGGCAGGGACAGGATTGGGCCTGAAGGAAGGATTATATATCTATCTAATGCGTTCTTTCTTCATGAGTTTGCCCAAGGATCTGGAAAACGCAGCGTACATTGACGGCGCCTCACCGATCGGTACCTTCTTCCGGGTTATTCTGCCAAACGCGAAAACGCTTCTGGTTACGGTGTTCCTGTTTTCCTTCGCCTGGCAATGGACGGATGTATCCTATCCGGCTCTGTACTTCAGCGAATTTGCCGTGCTGGCCACGAAAATCCCTACCATCTATATCCGGATAGGACTGTCCGCGGATCCATTGGGATCCAATATTGCGCAGAACGCAGCCGGGATGCTGGCGATGGTCCCTCTTTTGATTCTATACGCCTTTTCGCAAAGAGCGCTGATCCAGAGCATCGTGCGGACCGGAAGCGCGAATTAAACAATTTAAAACATCGTTGACGGGTGGAGCGGTTCGCGTTATAATTAAAGCAGTTAAATAAAATGAATCATGCAAGGAAAGAGGATACCGGAAACATGGGAAACGAGAAGAAAAAGAAGGTAACCATTTACGATGTGGCCAAGGCGGCTGGCTGTTCGACCGCTACCGTTTCTCTGGTGATCCATAATGACAAGCGCATCAAAGAAGAAACCCGCGAGCGTGTTAAAGCCTGCATCCGCGACCTGGCCTACACACCCAGTTATCTAGCCAGCAGTCTGGCAAATCAGCGCACGCAAAGCATCGGCATCATTGTTCCGGACATGACCAACCCGGTTTTCGCCGAGCTGGTTCACGGCGCGGAAGAGTTTTTAAGCCATAACGGGTATCATCTCATCATCGGCCTGACAAACCAGAACCTTGAGAAGGAACTGCTTTACCTGGATATGCTTTCAGGGAAAAAGGTGGACGGACTGATCATCCTTCCGACGTTTTTAAAGGAGATCGAGGAGAAACTGCAGGAGCTGAAAGCAAAAAAATTCCCGTTTGTTGTTACCGGCATCAAGTCTTCCAGCAGCGAAGTGAACTATGTCAGCACCAACAAGGTGGAAGGCGCGTTTATCGGTGTCGAGCATTTAATTAAAAAGGGGCACAGGAACATCGCCTTTGTTCGAGGCAGCGAACTGGAAGAGCATTCCAGCGAACGGCTCGAGGGGTATATGAAAGCCCTGAATGTGTACGGTATTCCCTTCAACCCCGAATATGTGATCAAGAGCCGCCAGGATTTTGCGGATGTGCGTGAAAAAGTCGGGCTGTTCATGGAGGAGCATCCGGAGGTGACGGCGCTGTTCTGCCTGTATGACTTTATCGCCATGGCGGTACTGAAGGCGCTGAACGACCGGAAGCTGCGCATCCCGGAGGATGTGGCTGTTGTGGGCTTCGATAATATCCAGCTGGACGATTACCTCCCGGTGGGTCTGACCACGATCGACAGCAACAACCTGAAGGTAGGGGAAATCGCGGCCAGGATCCTGGTGAATCAGATTTCCTCCGGCATGGACGAGATCCAGCATGTGATCCTTACGCCAAAACTCGTTGTCCGGGAGTCCACCTGAGCCGGAGATTCCGCCGGCCGGGCCTGAAAAAAAGAAAGAAAAAATTTTTCGAATAAAAATAAAGCGCTTAAATAGAAAGGCAAGAGGTGTGCATGAACAACATACTTTCATTCATCCGAAGCAGCCGGGGACTGGCGATTCTGCTGGTGCTCTGTCTTTCGGTGGCGGCCGGAGCCGGAGTTTATCTCATGCGACGCAGCGGTATAGGTGACAATATGCCGGAGAGCGTGTCGAACCTTTCTGCCGAATTCTCTGCAGGGTCCTCTGCCGCAGAATCATCGAGTTCAAATGCGTCCTCTGCGGATTCAAACCAATCGGCTCTGTCTTCTTCGGAAGCGTTTTCGGCTGCGCAGTCTGGCGAGAGTTCCCTCACATCGTCCGGAAATTCTTCCTCCGCCGGTGTCTCCCTTTCCCTGTCCGGGCCGTCTGTTACGGAACCGGCAGTTTTCGCAGGCAATCTGCTTGTGCAGGATCCTTCTTTTCTCCGGGGTTTTTCCGTAACAGGACTCAGCACGATCAATGATGCCGGGATCCGGGGGTATTTCGATTACGACGGGAATCCGGATGTCCGGTCTCTGAATCCGATCTGGAGCCTGTCGCCCTGGTATTCGAAGTATTCCATCGGACTGGATCATGTATTTACTGTGCTGGAGCCAAACCGCTACCAGTATGAGGATACCAGCAAAAAAGTCGTGATCGATACGGACGAAGCGATGATTTCCCTTCGCATCGACGCATCGAAGGAATACACGGCCCCCCGGACGGAGGGGCAGGCCTGGCCCCATCTCCTGATCGGGCAGGGCGGAAAGGGCTACAGCAATTCTTCGTATTTCGATGTCCGGAAAATCAGCAGCATGAAAGAACTCCGGGTTGCGTTCAATACGCGCTTGACGTATTTTATCGATGCCATGGGCAGCACCGCCAATCCAAACCTCCACGGCTGCGGATTCTATATTTATCTTTACATCCAGAATTTAAACCTGAACGATCCGGATTACGGGAATATGATCTGGTTCGGACTGCCGTTGTTTGACAACCGCACTGCCTGGTGCGGCGAATTTGCAGCTGCGGATGGCGGGAAGGAAGACGCTTCGGGAATGTTCATTTACCAGATTCCGCAGCGGAGCTTCATGCCGGCCAGCTTCTGGAGCGACGGCGCACCGGCCCCGTCAGGCAGCAACCCGTGGATTTCCGTGGATTTCAATTGCCTTTCTTATGTGCAGCGCGCTCTTACGCTGGCGAAGCAAAGAGGATATCTCCCGAATACGGAATGGGAGGATCTGTACTTCAACGGTTTTAATATCGGCTGGGAAATGTACGGAACCTATGACGGAGAAATACAAATCCGGAATTTTGAAGTACGTTCGGTTATGGGAAACGAGTAAATGATGGGCAGCAGCAGTCTGGATGAAAAGAAAACGAAAGCCTTTCTGGCAGTTCTATTAGGCGCCTGCCTGATTCTTCTGACCGGAGGGATTCTCTGGCTGATTTTCGCCGGAGACACGGCCGGAGGTACATCAGAAGAAACAGCAGAAAGTTCCGCCGTTTCGGAAAATGCAGGGAATGAGTCAGACGCAGCGCATTCGGCGGAAGCTGCAAGCAGTCAAAGCAACGGAAGCACAGCCGGCGGGGAGACCGGCAGCGTTAGCGCAATCTCAGCGGATTTGGCGGAAAGAGCGGCGGAGAATACGATGGAATACGATGAACAGGGGAATGCCATGACAGCAGATCCGGCGAATTTTGCGTTGAACGGACGGTTTCTGATCCGCGAAGAAGAGGATGGCGTCCATTATATTACGGTCTGGACTGCAGCAAGCGTTTCGTTTACGTTCCATGGAACGGACGCCTGGTGCTATCTGTCCGGGGAGACAGATACAGGACCGATGAAAGGGGTCTACGCGGGTGTGTACATCGACGATGCCCGGGAACCGGCATCGGTGCTGAACCTGACAGAAGAAGGATGGTATCCGGTTGCGGAAGGGCTTCCGGCGGGAGACCACACCATCCGCATCATCCGGCACTCGGAAGCGTTTGGCGGCCGGTTTGAATTCATGAAAATCAAAGTTTCCGATCCCGGCTACCTCTGCACCCCGCCGAAGCTGCCGGAATTAAAAATGGAAATCATCGGGGACTCCATCACCGCCGGCTACGGGAACCTGGCTGAAAAGGCATCCGATCCTTTCCGTCTGGACCAGGAAAACGGACTGCTGGCCTATGGCGCGCTGCTGGCTGACAAGTTGGGGGCAAGGGCCCATATTCTGGCATGGTCGGGAATTGGAGTCCTGCAAAACAATGACGGCCGAAGCATCAACACCATGCCGAAAATCTATGAACTGACCGCGCCTGGCGTGAACCGGACCCGGTGGGATTTTTCCGGTTACCAGCCGGACCTGATCCTGGTGAATCTGGGAACAAACGATATGGCAAGCGGAGCGGATGCGGCGCTGTTCAGGGATTCGTATATCCGGTTTATCGGCCTGATCCGTGCGAACAACCCCAACGCGAAAATTTTCTGCACCATGGGCATTATGGGAACACGGCTTGTGCCGGCAATGGAGGAAGCGGTCGAAAAAATCCGGCAGGACGGGGACTCCCGGGTCTATTGCATTCCGCTGGCTCAGCAGCGTCCGGAAAACGGGTACGGCGCCGACGGGCACCCGTCTCTGGCAACCCACCGGGAAGTGGCGGAAGAACTGTACAAAGCAATTTTAAAATACATGGAAAGTTCAAGCGGAAATGGACAATAGTCCGTAATAAGCTAACTGGTGAGGCTGGTATGGATAGGATGGATTACAAGAAACTGGAAAATCGGCTGAAGGACTATAAGAGCCTGGCATTTTGGTCGTGGAACGGGAAAATGCAGGAATCGGAAATTCGCCGGCAGATTGACGAAATGGCGGACCAGGGGTACGGGGGATTCTTTATCCACTCCCGCGCCGGTCTGGAAATTCCTTATATGGGCAGCGAATGGTTTGCAGCCTGTGAAACGGCTGTAAGCCATGCGGAAAAACGAAGCCTGAGCGTCTGGATTTATGATGAGGATGGCTGGCCCAGCGGCTTTGCGGGAGGCATCGTTCCCTTGGCCGGACTTTCCTACCAGTTTAAAAGAATGCTGTTTCTCACCGATCCGGAAAAACTCCGTCAGATTCCGGAAGAACGCAGAATCGCTGCTTACCGCAGGACAACCGGAGGGAACGGGAGTGATAAACGCTATGAAAGGCTTCCCCGGCCGGAAGAATTCCCCCACGCCGACTTGGCCGTTTATTTCGAAACGGATCCGCATTATGTAGACCTTTTAAATCCGGAGGTGACCCATCTCTTTCTGCAATCCACTCATGAAGTGTATAAAAAACATCTGGGCCGGCATTTCGGGAAAACCATTCAGGGCTGTTTCGCCGACGAACCGCAGCTTAACAATGCGGGGTATTCCTGGTCCTTCTCCCTGGAAGAGATATACAGGCAGAGGACCGACAGGGAACTGCTGGACGAGCTTTGGATGCTGGATGTGGGATCGGAGGAAGGACGCCGGTTCCGGCAGGACTACTGGAAAATGATCCATGATCGGTTTAAAGAGTCGTTTACGGATCCGATTGCGGATTGGTGTGCAAAGAACGGTCTGGAATTTACCGGACATTTTGCGGCAGAGGATGGTTTATGTGACCAGATTTCGAGCAACGGGGGAGTGATGAGCATGTATTCAGCCATGCAGCTCCCGGGGATCGATCACCTGGGAAGGCGTCTGGCAAGCCCTGTACTGATGAAGCAGGTTTCTTCCGTTGCGGAGCAATACGGAAAACCGCGTGTTTTAAGCGAGTCCTTCGGCTGCAGCGGATGGGGGATCACCTTTGAGGAAATGGCCTGGATCTGGGGCCACCAGGCGGTGCTGGGGATCAATCTGCCTTGTCTTCATTTAACGGCTTATACGATCAAAGGCGTCCGGAAAAGGGATTATCCGGCATTTTTTTCGGAACAGGAGACCTGGTGGAACCGGTTTGGCATCCTGAACCGGTGGATGGCAGCTCTGAATACAATTATGGCCGGAGGGCGTTCCGATGCGAACGTGCTGGTGCTGGTTCCACTGAGCGGCATGTGGACAGAGACTGTCCGCCCCGGATATTCCCTTATGGAGAAGGTGCTGTCTGCCCAGTTCCGTGAACTGGTTGAAAATCTCCTCAAGTGCCAGGTCGCTTTTGACCTGGGAGATGAGGCGCTGTTCGAAAAAGATGCAAGAGCGGAAGACGGTCGAATTGTTTTGGGTCAATCGTCCTACAGCATGGTTTTCCTTGCGGAGACCACCACGGCAGGAATCCGTACAGCCGGGATTCTGGAGTCCTTCGTTGAAGGCGGAGGAGAGCTTGTTTTCATCAATATTCCACCTTCCCGGGTAGAAGCTTCCCCTGATCAAAGGTTTTTTCATCCGCCCTTCGACCGCTGCTCCACTGTTCAAAACCGGAGGGATATGCTCCGGAAATATCTGGATATTATCGGATTCAAACGCAGCATTGTCTTTTCGGACAAGAGGAGCTCAAAACCGTCAAAGGACATCTATGTGCGGGTTCGCGAATACGACGACAGGATAGCGGTCTATGTCTGGAACAGCAGAACCGATTCCCCCAATCAACTGAAGGCCAGGATAGAAGGAGCATGGATTCCCGAAAAGCTGGACCTGTGCAGCTCGGCCTGCTTCCAGGGAAGTCCCATCTCTTTTCGGACAGGGGAAAACGACACATGGTTCGAAATTGACATTCCGCCACGCGGAAGCGAGGCGATTGTTTTAAAGAAAATGCAGGAAACGGAGCGATCAGACCAGCCTGTTCCTGCAACAGATTCCGGAGAAGGCGCTTTCGCATCTAGACCATTGCGTATTACCTCGGCAGGACGAACGGACTTCAACGCCCTTACTATCGACAAAGCGTCTTGTCGGTTTAACGGGCAGCCGGCTTTCAAAACAATGAATGTGCTTCATTTGCAGGACCAGGTTTATAAACGGGTATCCCAGGAAGACCGAGAATGCTTCCTGACTTTTGTTTATCGATTCCATGCAGATATTTCAGATCCGGGGACGCTGAATGGATTGGTTTTGGCTGCCGAAGCGACATACTATTCCGAAATACGCATCAACGGCTGTAAAGTGGAAGCTGCCGATCCGGAATTCTGGATCGACCGCTCCATTCTGAAAATTCCGATCGGCCATTGGTGTCGGTGCGGCGAAAACACGGTGGAAATGGATTGCGTCATCCCGAAATGGCAGCCGATAACCGATCTGGAAGCAGTATTTGAGACAGAGCGCAATCGATTCCATTATCCGGTGGGTATTGAAGCTGTATATATTTTGGGGGATTTCCAGGTGGGAATTCATGGCCGGATCGATGAAACGCCGGCGTTTTACCGGGTAAAAGAAGCTGAATTCACATTGGAGGAACCTGGAGTATTGAACGGCGAAAGGGAATTGACAGCCCAAGGGTTATGGTTCTACCGCGGAAACATCGAAATGGAGGCTGAACTCGATCTTTCGCCAGAGGAACAGCAGGACGAATGGGTCATTCAGGCAGCTTGGGAAGGATTTATTCTTGCAGAGCTTTTTATAAACGGCCATGCGGTGAAAAATTTGGTTCTTCCGCCCTATACCTGTGAGATCACCCCATGGCTGAAGCAGGGAAGCAACAAGATCAAGCTGGTGCTCTACGGCAGCAACCGGAATCTGCTTGGTCCCCACCACCATATCAAGGGGGAGCTCGATTTTGTCGGTCCGAATATTTTTCTGGGGAAAAAGGGATATGAGGATTTTGTCAGTCCGGAAATTCTACAGGAATCCACTTGGACAGAGGACTATTCTTTTGTGCGAACAGGACTGGACGGGCCGGTTTGCCTGTTGCATCGCCCGTGCAAGGGGAAATAGTGGATCGAACCGAAACGAACCTTGAAAACTGAAAATATTATTGTGATATAATCTAAATAATAAAATAATTAAAGCGCTTTATATTGACAATGTGTTTTAATCATACTATAATAGACTTACGAAATAAATTCCAGGTTCTTCATTGCTCGAAATTTAAAGCGGTTTACAGTAGAATTCACCCACAGAGATCAAAAACAAAAAACAGGAGGAGAAAGTATGACCAGGAGAAAAACATTGGTACTATTTCTGATGATTGCCCTTATCGTTTCATCTGTTGTTGCGATGAACATCGGTGCAGTCGCAGAAGAAACCGTTCCAACCACAGCAATCATGGTTGATCCGGGCTGGTGGCCTTCTTACAACATGAGTGTGACAAATGATGGGGCAGACGGCGTGAAGGTTGTGTTTCCCACAGGGACTCCCTGGGGCCTTCGCGCGGTAGGGCAGCAAACCTATGAACTGAATGAACTGGAAGTGACTTTTTCGAAAATCAATCTGTTGGATTCATCGGATGGAATCTTTTTCAATTTCGCGGATGCCAGCACCAATCCGGCCAGCGATCCCGGCGGCACATCCTCCATGTATCTGTTCCTTCATCCCACGAGCAGCGGATATGACCTGAATATCATCCGCAGACCGGGCGATGTATATCTGACAACATTAAGTTTTATGGAACCTGTACCGGCCGATGCCATCCTGAAGTTTGAACAGCAGGCGGACCTCTCCTGGAAAGTGATTTTCAACAACAAGGAAGCGATCATTTCTGCCAGCGATATGGATGCAATGATCCCGAACCAAAGCCTTGCCTGTTTCTCGATTGGTAATGCCTCAGGTTCTGCAGCCGAAGATATCAGCATCAATCTGGCCAGAGTCCGCAATGTGGCATTCCGTACGGATCTGAAGCCGGGAGCGGCGAATTTCCAGAACCCCTGGTGGGGCGGTATGGTGGTTATTACGGAAGGCGATGGGAACGGAACGGGGATTACCCTGACCGCGGAAGCCTGGGGACCCCGGGCGATCGGACAGGATGTTTTCAATCTGCAGGATCTGGAAGTCACCCTTACCAATTTCTCCATGCCAAACCCCGATGGCGGCATTTTCGTGAATTTTGCGGATTATGACCTGAATACACTCAGTGATCCGGCAACGGGAGGCTTGTTCTTCTATGTAAAAAATTCGGAAAGCGGTTTTGCTGTTGAATTGTTCCAAAGACCTGACACGTATCTCGGCACCTTTCAATTCGGAGGAACCGCACCTTCCACGATCAAGCTTGGATTTATTAAAAATCTGGACACAAGCTGGACTGTGCGTGTAAATGAACGGAGTCTTGTTCTGGCAACAGGAGTGATGGAAGGTATTATTCCGAACACGGGAAGAGCTTGTTTCTCCATCGGAAACAACAACGTAACACCGGAATCCACCTCCATGAACGTATCCAGCATCAAGTATCTGGATCCGGCGGCGGCTCCCACATCGACACCGACCGAAGAACCTACACCTACGTCAGACGTAACGCCGACACCAGAACCTACGCCGATTATAAACACCAACGTGGATGTTCCGAACGAAGGCGATTTTCTGAATCCTTTCTGGCCTGACGAATACATAATGGTTACACCTCTGGACCAGGAGAGAGGGATCCTTGTTGAATTCCCGGGCAGCAGTGCATGGGGTGTTCGCGCGGTTGGCACACAGGGCTATGTTCTGGACGGGTTGGAAATGGATCTGACGGAATTCAGCCTGTCCGGCGCAAACCGACAGTTCATTCTGGTGATTGCGGATGCGGAACGCAACCCGGCCAGCGACCCTTCAAGCAGAAGCCTGCTGCTGGTCTATTCTCTTGACGAGGAATCGGGAAATCCTGTTATTACATTTTGGGCCAGACCTTTTTATGAAGGGGATGAGCCGCTTCTGGTGCATTCGCTGGATACCGATATCACCGACCATATTTACCTGAAATTCAATAAAGTGGATACAAACTGGAATATCGAATTGAACGGCGAAACAATGACCATAGCCGATGACGTCTTGCGGGCGAGCATTCCGAATCCGGAGCTTGTGAAGTTCGCGCCCGGATTTGGTGCAACCGATGAAAACGGCTTGTCCTTCATCATCAGCAGAGTGACGAATAAAGTTGTGTTCGACAATCCGGAAGAACCAACTCCGGAAGCAACGGCTACAGAAGCGGCGAGTTCGGATGATTCCAGTCCGGAAACAGGAGAAAACGGAACCTTCTTCATCTTCATCCTGGCAGCGATCCTGGCAGCCGGGGTCATGCTGACCCTTAAAAACAGGACGACAGCTGTTCGCTAAATACCAGCGAAAACGGAGGATTTCATGAAAAAGCTATTGACACTACTACTAATAGTAACCTTTACCGCATCCCTGTCTGCAGTTGCGTCAGCCTATAAAATGGTTGACGGAGACATCATTGACTACTGGGCGCAGATGGATGAGTATGAAGGGGATTCGCTGGTCGAGACCGCAGACGGAGTAAGGATCACCTTCGGAAGACCCATGTGGGCAATTCGCGTAGGGACGATTGACACCTTCAAGCTGGATGGATTAACCATCCAGTTGAAGGATGTGGAGGTTTCGGCAGCCAATGCTCTGGCAATCGGGATCAGCAACACGGAAGGCGGATGGGTGGATTCCAGAGGGATTTTCTTCCTGCATTTTACCACCTCGGTCAGCGAAACACTGGGTGATGCGCCGAACGGCTGGATGCTGGCCAAGCAGGGTCTTGATTTATCCGATCTGCAGCCCCGAGTGATTCCCGATACCCTGAACACGAAAAAACCGGAAGGGAATTTCACGGTATCTTTTAAGAAAAACGCAGACGGAAGCTGGACTTACACATTTAACGGCCAGCAGTTCCTTATTCCCAAGGAATCCATGGATGCTCATATCAAAGACCAGACAGACGTCTACGTCAGCTTCGGCAACTGGGGAATGGCTCGAGGTACGATTGCCTATACGGTAGCGGATATCACCGGAGGCACGACAGCCTCCTCCTCCTCCTCAGCATCCAGCAGCGCTGTCCAATCTTCCTCCGCCGTATCATCCGGAGCTGCTTCCTCATCGACGACTGTTTCAACCAGTGAAGCTTTGTCGATAGCCTCTTCCCTGCAATCATCGGAAGAATCCTCCGAAGCAGCCAGCACAGAATCGGAAGACCTTTCCGCAGCGGAATCCTCTGCCGCCTCTTCAGAAGCGGAGGAACCCGCGGGAAGCAAAACCGGAACCATTATTGTCATTATTGTTATCGCCGTTGCGTTAGCCGGTGCGGTAACAGCGGGCGTTCTCCTGGTCAAGAAGGGGAAGAAATCCTGATTCATCGCTTTCCCCTGCCGCGTCGGGCGGCAGGGGAAGGCCCCATAATTGTGGAAAGTAAGGAAGAGAGCTTTAAAAGGGATTCCTTTTAAAGCTCTTTGCTTGTATGATAGAAGAAATCTTGAGGTGATTATGAAAAGGATACTTCTGACAATCGTTCTGGCGGCTTCCGTTCTGGCGTTTGCCATGCCGGCCGCTATTCACGGGGCTTCCGGCATCAGCAATGCCGACCTGATGCCGAAATGGGTACCCGACAGCCAGGTGGTACTGGAAGGCGCTTCGCCGGATTGGGTAAAGACTCTGGTAATGATGCAGATGCGGATCGAAACCGTTTCGGATACCCATGATTTTGCCGGAGCTGTCAAGGCACTGGATCATTGCCAGGAGCTTGGCGTAAACGGCATCTGGATCAACCCGGTTTACCAGAAATCCGAAGCGAACCGGCTGGCAAGCAATAACGGCTATAGTGTCTACCGGTATGACCAGATCGATTCTGTCATGACCGGCACCACAAACCGGGAGGAAAGCTTTAAAGTCGCAAAGGCGTTTGTAGACGAAGCGCATAAGCGAAATATCCGGGTCTTTTTTGACATTGTTGTATGGGGCACCGATAAGGAAAGTCCTCATGTGACGGAGCATCCGGAATGGTTTACCGTTAATGACGAGCTGCGGGAAGGCTGGGGCGGCTACCTGTTCAATTGGTCAAATCCGTCCTGGAAAGAATGGTACACAAACAATGCGGTTCAGATTGCATTGAAAACCGGGATCGATGGATTCCGCTGCGATCTGGAACCCCATGTAACCGGGTACAATCTCTGGGCGGAGGTTCGGAGGCGCCTTCTGGAGGACTACGGACGGAAGATCGCCATCATTTCCGAGGGCACAAGTTCCCGGATGGGAGGGATATACGACTTTGAGCAGGTCGGTGTCGGAGAAGAACCGGATTCGGAAATGAAATGGGATTCGGACAACTATTTTATGGAAAACAACATCGTGGACCGTATTCTCACCGGCCAGGGCATCGGAATCAAGGACTTTCAGATCACCGGCCACGGCGGAGAAGCCCGCTTCTACACTTTCAATCTGGTGACCCACGATTCGAAAGCTCCCAGAGTCCGGGGCAGCCGGGTGCGGATCGGCTACCAGGCTATTTTCGCCCCCTTTATTCCGCTGTGGAACATCGGAGAGGAATGGGACAATCCCAGAAGCCTGCTTCCGAATGGTACGGGCGTCATGTATTTTAACAAAATCCAGTGGGACGTAATGAATGAGCCGGTTAACAAGGAATTTTATGAGTCTGTCAAGAAAATGATCTCCATCCGGAGAAGCTATCCGAATATTTTCAATTATTACCCGGACAACCACAAATCAACCAATATCTGCAAGGTTGCCACCGATGGAGGAGGCTTGCAGGCCTACGCGCGTTTTGCCGACGGCAACGGGATCCTGATCCTTCCTAATACCGAAGAAACAAAAACCATTCGTGCGATGATTCCCTATCAGGAGATGGGCATGCTTGGCGCCGAACGGTACCAGGTGACAAATCTCGTAACCGGAGCGATTCTTGCTTCCGGAACGGCTTCCCAATTGAAGGATGTTTCTGTGCAGGTTGCGACGGACGATCAGGCGGTTCTCCTGGTAGAAGCACTAAGTGCTTTACCCCAGCAGCCTACCCCGACTCCGAAGACCTCCGGAACCGTTTCTGCCGGCACGTCTTCTTCAGAATCCGGATCCTCCGGTGAAACCATCTCTGAAGATTCCCAGACGTCCTCCGGCAGCGAAGCTCTGTCCGAAACCATAAGCGAGGAAAGCCAGTCACCGGCAAACGATGGAGGGATGTTCAGCAGCCTGCAGCTGATTCTGATTGCTGTGGCTGCCCTGGTGATCATCGGTGCCGGATTTGCAGTATTCTATTATCTTTATACAACGGGGAAAATATTGAAAAATAAATAATGGAGGGGATTTCATGAATGAGGTACAAGATTATCTTATGTCGGAAAACCTCTCCGGGTTGGTGATTTATCAGCTGAGAATCGACCGGTTTACGGAGCAGGGTACGCTGAAAGCGGCAAAAACCCGGAGGATACGCTGTACGACAGCGGCTATACCGTCTGTTTTGCCGGAAACCGGCGGGTATTTGTCTGCCGGAGGGAGCGTGTTATCGCTGAAGCCGATGTCCCGGAGTCTGTCCAGCAGGGGAAAAAGGCTGCCATCGAGGTTCAAAACGGGAAAGCGAAGGGGTTCCTGAACGGCAGGGAAATTTTATCTTTTATGGCGGAGGGGGGCGCAGGCACTTTCGCTTTGGTCAGCACCCGGGCGGACTGCCATTTTGCGAACGCATCCTTAACCGGGGAAACTGTTTTCCGGGATGAATTCCTGGGCGGACCCGAAATGGCGGAGATTCGGACCAGTCCGGAAGAACTGGGCCTCCCGCAGGCCGGGCCGTACCGGATGACGAATCTGCTGACCGACCAATCGGAAATCCTTGAAGAGAAGGATTTCCCGCTGCACCGGACGATAGCGCCGAATGTGGCGGAGGTCTTGCTGATCACAGCTCTGCAGCAGGAAAGGAGCATAGGATGAAGCCGGGAATTCAGAAAAGGGAAGGCGTCGTATGGGTTGACGGACTGGCGGGCCTGCGCTATCACTCTCTTGAAGCAGGGTCGGTTCGAATGTACCGGACCGTCGGCATGCAGATAGAAATCCTTGTGGAGGGGAAGGACTTTGCCCTGGATGCAGGGAAAGGCCTCCTGCATTCACTGGAAGGATCTGCTGTCAGGGATTACCGTGAAAACTGCTTTTACAATGTGCGGCATTTCGATCATACGCGCTATCCGGGGTACGGCAATGATTCGTTCCTGTGGTATGCGGATTACCGGTATGATTCCGTAAAAAACCGTACGGACGAGGAAGTCGCGGCAGAAGCGGCAATGCGAACCATTCCCTTTGACTGCCCGGGGAAAAAGCTTACCTATCTGGTTTACGGCGACAGCATCAGCACCGGCGCGGAGGCTTCTTCTCCAGAATATGCTTACTTTTCCATATTTGCGGATGCTCTTCGTGAAAAAGGCTCCTGTGAGGTAGTGGTGCAAAATGCCGCTGTGGGGGGAGAAACCAGCAGCGGCGGCGCGGATCGCTTTGCCGAGGTGCTGGATTCGGTGAACCCGGATCTTGTTACAATCGGATATGGGATGAACGACCAGAATCTTCGAATGGATCTCGAAGGGACGCATTTTGTGGAAATAGCGGATTACAGTAAAAACATGGCAGAGATGGCGGAAAGGGTTCTGGCTTCCGGAGCGGTTCCGATCCTGTTGTCGCCTTGCATGCCGAACCCCTTGTGGCAGCATTCCAGCGGCGATCTTTTTCAATACGGAGCCGCGTTAAAGGATGTGTGTGAAAAACTCGGCATCTGCTTTGCGGATGTGACGTCCGTCTGGCAGAACGCCCTGGACAATGGGAAAACCCCGCAAAGTCTTTTGCGGAATGATATCAACCATCCCAACGATTACGGACACCGCCTGTACGGGATCACTCTGGCAGCGCTTCTGCGCTGAGAACGTATTCGAACGAAGGCAAAAGAAAGCCGCAGGAAGAATGGATCCTGCGGCTTTTGTCATCCGGTTTCAGGGATTTCCGTTGTTTATCGATTCAAACGGAGCCTTTCAGCTCAGTACTCCGTGTAAATACCGCACTCGCCTTCAGCTGCGGCAATCCAGCCATTCGAACCATCCGGCGAATACATTTCCGGTCCGCACCCCAACACGTTGATGGCATACACATCCGGATTGGTAGACATGTTTTCGGAAAACTGTGTATTGAGGTCCGATATGGCATTGATCAGATTTTGTCTGGAAATATACGCGCAATAAAAAACGTAAAACGGCGTGCCGTTGGATTGGTTGGACCAGTCGGGTCTCTGGCAATATCGCATTCCGCTGGTCAGATGGGTGTTGACAACGAAATTGGTCGGGATACCCGTATCTCTGGCAACGCTCTCCGCCTGGACGCCGCGGCTGTCCCAGAGGCTGATCACAAACCAGATATTGTGGTTGTCCTGACTGGCGGTATCGACCAGATTGATAAATAGCTGGCCGTACTGTACCGTTGACCCGGTCCGGTAGGTTCCGGAGGTACCGTACATGGTCTGTACGCGCAGCTTCGCGTCCGTGCCATATCCGTTCCAGGGCTTTAGGTTCAGGTTGTCCCACGCATAGATGAACTGCATTCCCATGAGATCTCCGATGGGATCCGGATTTCCGGTGGTAAACTTATTGACCATAAAACCCATACCATTCCCGTAAATCTGGCCTGCAGTCGCGCCGTAGCTGGAATTGCTTATACCGCGCTGATAGCTTTGGTATGGAGAGGGAACGCCGTAGGATGTAAAATCCTGCACGCACCATGAAATGGATTCGTTAAAGGAAGTGCTTCCCATTCCGTAGACGAAATTGGTAGCAACGCCGAAAGGAATGCTCTGGGCGCCTTCCGCTGTAAAATGGCACAAAACATCCGTAATCCATGGTTGCGTATAATGAGTAACCAGGGTGGCAGCGTGTACCACCGGCTTCGGCTGAGCCAGCAGGCCCGCTGCTGCCACCAGAGCGATCACTGCTCCCCATGCTGCCGTTTTTGAAAGAGAATGATGCTGTTTCCTGAAAATCATAAATTCCCTCCGCACTTTAATAAGGCCCGGCACATTCCTGGAATGGCCGGGCCTTTGTCCTGAAACCGGTCAACGGCTTTAAAAAGGCTATGTTGTCGATGAGTCCCTTTACTCGTTCTTATTTGTTGAAAATCGCATCAATCGCGTCCTGGTAATTACCAGTCATCGTTGCGACTTGGGCTGCAGGCGTTCCGTATCTCCAGAAAATACTGGCCGCAATGGCGGTTATGCCATAGTCAAAGGTCAGTTTTTCCACACCGGATCCCAAGTCAATATAGGATTTATCCAGATTCAGCTTATACATTTCCACGCTGTCGGTATCGTCATCCTGGAAATATTCGCGCTGAACTTCATCGAGCCACCAATCATCTCCCTCATAGCCTTCCATCGGGCGTGCCAGGGCATTGAAGATGATCGCAGTTTTGTCCAGATCCTTGTTGGTGGATGTGACGGTAAAAGCCCTTGATTGATGGGCGGGCGACACATAATCGGTTGCATCCGGCCCCATCGGCAGCGGCAGCATTCCGTAATGGATCTTGTCGCTGTTCGGTTTGATCTGCTGGTTCCCTACCCAGGACTCATGGACGAAGAATGCTGCTTTGCCTTCGGTAAATACCGAGAAGATATCCTCGTTTGCCGGGATGCTGTTCCATGTGGTTTCAGAAGCCATATAATCCCAAAGCATGAAGGATTTATCCTGGTTGACAAGGGCATCCACAAAGTTCAAAGCAGTGAGGGCCTGGGGTGAATCATAGGAGCCGATTACTTTTCCGTCTTTCAGGGTTGCCAGTGCGCCGCCGTTTGCATTGATCATCTGGCGGGCAAACAGGATCGGTGAAATGACCAGTACGCCATAAGTGTCCATCTTTCCGTCGTTATCCAGATCCTTGGTTGTAGCCAAGGCCATTTCGCGGAATTTATCAAAGGTCCACTTTCCGTCGCGTACAAGCTGGTAGGGGTCTTCTGTGATGCCGTTGCTGGCGAGTAAATCCTTGTTGAAGAAGACGCAGGAACGGACCTCGGGGGGACGCATGAAATTCAGGCCCCAGTTTTTCCCGTCAAAGGTGGTCATATTGGTATACGCTTTGACCCATCTCGGATCTTCGATGTTGATTCCGGGCACATCGTTCCAGGGAATGATGTAACCTGCCCTGGAAGCCGGAAGCCACATGTCGGCCATCATATCCACGACATCCGCTACCTTGTTGCCAGCCATGATCTTTGGCATCATCGTATTCATGTCTGCATAGATATTCATCAGGCGGATGGTGCAATTATACTTCTCCTCGACTTCAGCTTTTCGGTCAAAAAACAGCATTTCTACTTCGGTTGCATTGGCACTGGGCTTTGACCGCATCCAAGCGGAGCCGATCACGAATTCATACCCCTGCATATCCACAATCGGGTCTTCATCATATGATAAGGATGATCCGGATCCGCTGGAAGCGTCGGAGCCGGATGACTGTACAGGGGTTGCCGTTCCCTGGCCGCAGGCTGTGACAGCCAGCAGAGCAATTCCCAGCAGCAAGGCCAGGATAATGGATTTCAGTTGCCTTTTTCTCATGGAATTACCTCCTCGAATTTGAAACTATTACATGAATTTCAAAGTATCACAGATTGATTATAATATTATTCATATTGATAGTCAATAAGCGGTTTAAAAAAATATATAATTATGCATAATGCACATATTCTATGTGTAAAAGATTGATTCTCACAAAAAATCGCAGGGAATTGCTGAAAATCATGATTGAAAGGTGGAAATATCCACTCTTTGCCGACAGGAATTTTATATAATGAACCGGATTCTTGCAAACGGAAAGATTCTATAATAAATTAAAAGTACTTGAAACCACCGACTTTCGCTGTATACTTGCATTGGAAGAAAAAATTCCCAAAATTTTAAGCGTTTTAATCTAAAGGAGAAGCATGATGGAAAAATCAATAACTAACTCCAGCCTGGTTCCGGACATTTTGCCGGATTCCGAAACTCTATACGACGGCCCTTCTCCGGAATGGCTGAAGGATCTGGTCATGATGCAGTTCCGCATTGAAACCTCCAATGCTTCTCACAATTTCAAAGGGGCGGTCCGCGTACTGGACCATCTGAACGAAATGGGGGTCAACGGCGTCTGGATCAACCCGGTGTTCCAAAAATCAGAAGCCGACCGGCCCGGACACAATAATGGGTACAATTGCTCGGACCATACCAGGATTGACGAGGTGATTGCAGACACAAAGGACCCCGCAGAAGCTTTGGCGGCAGCGGCTCAATTTGTGGAAGAAGCCCATAAGCGGAAAATCCGCATTTTCTTCGATATCACCATCTGGGGAACATCCAAGGATTCCCCATGGATCCGGACACATCCAGAATACTATCAGCAAAAAGAGGATGGAACGTTTGCAGAGACCTGGGGAGGATATGCCTACAACTGGTTTGACGGCCGGTTCCGCGAATGGTACGTTCAAAACGCAGTAGATATCGTGATGAAAACCGGCATTGACGGATTCCGCTGTGATCTGGAACCGGATATCACCGGGTACAAGCTTTGGAAAGAGGTCAAGCAGCGGCTGCAGCGTCTTGGAAGAAAGGTTGTCCTCATCGCGGAATGCGGCTCCACCGACGAGGAATACACCTTTGATTTTCAGCAGGGCTGTATGGGCCTCGACGATGACTGGGACGAGAAGACCTATACGGACACCAACCAGACGGATTACTTTTTCCGGAATAACATCGTGGACTGCATCCGGAGCGGAAAAGGGCACGGAAAAGCCAGCGAACAGAAGCTGAAGCGCAGCGGAATGCAGAAATATTACTGCCACAATCTCTGCTGCCACGACCATTACGGCCCGGTCGTTCAAGGCAGCCGCGTCCGGATCGGCTATCAGGCCATCTTCGCCCCGTTCATTCCTTGCTGGTATATTGGAGAAGAATGGAACAACCCCAAGGAATTTATCGGCGGAGACGGTGTAATGTACTTTAATAAAATATCCTGGGAAGAGAAGGACAAGCCGGAAAACACCATTTTCTTCGAAGATGTGAAGAAAATGATCCGGATCCGGCGCAGCTATCCTGAAATTTTCCATTTCTACGCAACAAACCACAGAAACAGCAATATATGCAAAGTCTATGCGAATGACACGATCATACAGGCATATGCGCGGTTCGCGGGCGGCAGAGGCATCATGGTCCTCCCCAATCTGTTCAAGGAAGAAAGGACCATCCCCGTACGGATCCCGTTTGACGACATGCAGATTGCAGAGGCCGACGAATACGAACTGGTGGATTTATACAGCGGAACCGTTTTGCAAACAGGCAGCCGCAAGGCGCTGTATAAAGTGGATCTGAAACTGCGTCCCGAATTCACGGAAGCGGTGATGGTTTGTGCCAAGGGCCTGTCAGCCGGGATAGCCACGGAATCCGCCTAACGGTATTTCCCGATCTTCTCATCGATCGTGACACCGCCGGGCTTCCAGTCGACCTTGATGACCGAGATCACGCGGCCGGCGCCCTGCTCGAGACAGATCTCCTGGCACCGCTTCACGATCTTCATGAGATCGTCGTAATCGCCCTCCATCGACGTTTCCATCGGACCGACGACATGGATGACGCCGGTGGAGCGGATGTAGCCGATGACCTTGTCCACGACGGGGTAGATCCGTTCTTCGGGGACGACCGGCAGGACCTGAAGGCTGATGTTGACGGTTGGCATGGCATTTCTCCGATCGTGGATTTTCCATCATTATACTACGGAATGCCGGGGAACGGAAACCGCGGAACGGGAACCCGGCGGAAATCTTGCAATTTCAAATGCCCGATGGTAATCTCTTCTAGATATGGCGCGGAGGTGCATGTGAAAAAGGTTGTGATCATCGGAGGGGGGCCTGCGGGCCTGACCGCGGCGGAAGAACTTCTCCGGGAGCCGGGCGCATATGACGTGACGGTCCTCGAAGAGACGGATGTCCTGGGAGGGATCTCCCGCACCGTGGACCACAACGGAAATCGCATGGACATGGGCGGGCACCGCTTTTTTTCGAAAAACGCCCGCGTGACCGCCTGGTGGGAAGACCATCTCCCTGTCCAGGGCGCCGCCTCGGCGGACGATCTCCTGCTCGGCAGGGCGAAACCGCTCTCGCCCGGAGGGCCCGATCCGGAGAAGCAGGACCGGGTCATGCTGATCCGGCAGAGGGTGTCTCGCATTTTCTACGGAGGGCGGTTTTTCGATTATCCGCTCAAAATGAGCGCCGTGACGTTCCGCAGCATGGGGATCCGCAACACCTTCCGGGCCGTGATGTCGTACCTGTATTCGGCGGTGAGGAAGCGCAGGGAAGATTCGCTCGAGGATTTCTACATCAACCGGTTCGGGAAAGTGCTGTACGGCATGTTTTTCGAAGGGTATACGGAAAAGCTCTGGGGACGGCATCCGTCCGGGATCTCGGCGTCGTGGGGGGCGCAGCGGGTCAAGGGGCTTTCGATCCTCGCACTGGTCCGGGACATGTTCGGCAAGCGGTTCCGGCGGGCGGGGTCACGCAGGGTCGAGACGTCGCTGATCGAGGAGTTCCGGTACCCGAAGTTCGGGCCGGGACAGCTCTGGAAGGAATCCGGAGCGAGGATCGCCGCGGCTGGCGGCCGGATCCTGATGAGGCACGGGGTGCGGGAAATCTGCGTCCGCGGGGAGCGGATCACGGAAGTGGTCTGCGATACGCCGGAGGGCGAAAAGCGGTTCGAAGGCGATTTTTTCTTATCGTCGATGCCGGTCCGGGACCTTGTCACCGGCATTTCGGGCGAACGTCCGCCGGCGGACGTTCTGGCGGCGGCCGGGGGGCTTCCGTACAGGGATTTCGTGACGGCCGGTCTTCTGCTGCGGCGCCTGAAGCTTGCGAACCGGACAGCGATCCGGACGCTCAGCGACATCATCCCGGATTGCTGGATCTACGTGCAGGATACCGGCGTGAAGCTCGGCCGGGTGCAGGTTTTCAACAACTGGTCGCCGTACATGCTCCGCGACCCGCTGCACACTGTATGGATCGGGCTCGAATATTTCTGCAGCGAGGGCGATGATTTCTGGAACAAGTCCGATGATGAAATCGTTCAATTCGCGACGGAAGAGCTCGTAAAGGCCGGGTTCGCGGAAGCGGACGACGTGCTCGACGCGCATTGCGAGCGGGTGCGGAAGGCCTATCCGGCGTATTTCGACACGTATGCGGAGATGGATTCGATCCGGGAATACCTGCTCGGTATTGGAAATCTGCACTGCATCGGCAGGAACGGGCAGCACCGCTACAACAACATGGACCATTCGATGATGACCGCGTTCCGCGCGGCGGAATGCATCAGGGATCCCGGGATCGGACGGGAAACGGTATGGGATGTCAACACCGAAGAAGAATATCATGAAACGAAGGGATCCTGAAAAGGAAGCGGACGGAAGGCCCGGCGGCCGGGCGGTGATCGCCCTGGCGGCCGCATTTTCGCTGGCGGCCGTGTCGTTCGGCCTGGCTGCGGCGAATGGGCTGACGGATACGAAAAACGCGGTCTGGCTGATCGTTTCGGTGCTTGCGGCCGCGCTGATTTTCGCGGCGGCCGTGCTCTTCGCATTCCGAAAGCTCGACACCCGCCGGGGGATCCTGCTGATTACGGCGGCGGCCATGGGCCTGCGCCTGGTCTATATCCTCGGGACGACGATTTCCCAGAGGCAGCATGACGTCTATTCGTTCGGCGGGCCGGAAGGGCACGCCGGCTACATCGAATATTTCTACAACCACTGGAGGCTTCCGGATTTCAATCCGAGCAGCGTTTTCCAGTTCTACCATCCTCCCCTTCACCACTTCCTGGCCGCCGTCTGGCTGAAAATCAACACGGCCGCGGGGATCGGCTATCAACTGGCATGCGAAAACATCCAGATCCTGACGATGTTCTATTCGGGCGTTTTTCTTTATTTCACCCTGAAAATATTCGAAGAGTTCGGCCTCGAAAAAGGAAAGCTTGCGGCCGCCTACGCGTTTGTCGCCTTTTATCCGGCGTTCATCATCATGTCCGGCAGCATCAACAACGACATGCTTTCCATCATGCTGATGCAGGGCGCGATCTATTACGCGATCCTGTGGTTCAAAAAGGCGCGCACCGCGCATATCGCGGCGGCGGCCGCTTTCCTGGGGCTCGGGATGATGACGAAACTTTCCGCCGGGATCGCCGCGGTCGCCATCGGCTTCCTGTTTCTTTCCAGACTGATCGGCGACCGGCCGCAGCGCAGGAAATTTTTCCTCCAGTTCATACTGTTCGGCGCCATCTGCTTCCCGCTCGCGCTCTGGTGGGGAGTCCGCAACGAGATCCTGTTCGGGCTTCCGGTCACGTACATCCCGACGCTCGGGGCCGCCTCGCATCAGTATATCGGCCATTATTCGCTGTTCGAGCGGCTCGCGGATTTTTCGGCATACCAGTTCAAGAGCGTGTATGTCGCGTGGGGCGATCCGTATTTCGAGCACAATGTTTTCATCGGGCTGCTCAAGACCGGGACATTCGGGGAGCAGACGCTGAGCGCGCCGGAGGGGCTGATCTATGCCGCCGCGAAGGTGCTTTTCGCCATCAACGCGTTCCTGGCCCTCGCGGTGACCGCAGCCTGCCCGTTCGTGCTGGCCGGGGACAAACGCTTCCGGAACAGGGGACTGCGTTATTTCACGGTCCTGCTGATGATCACATTCCTTCTTTCCTATATCCAATTCTGCATTTCCTATGCGCACACCTGTACGCAGAACATCCGCTACGCGACGCCGCTGATCTGGATCGGGGCGTTCGTGCTGGCTGCCGCGGCGGGAGGCACTCCTGCCGCTGACGAAAAGGGCCTGCCCGCTGACGAAAAGAGCCCGCCCACGAAGGCTTCTGCGGCGGCTGCCGTTCTCCGATACGCGTTCTATGGGATCGTGTCGGCTTTCGCGTGTTCTTCGGCGGTTTTCTACGTTTTGCTGGTGACAAAATAGGGTCGGGATCCGGGATATGGATTTTCCGGGAGTGTCATATAAATCACATATTAATTCTGACACTCTTTCCGCCGGAAAGGACCGTCTGTCTACATACCGGATGTGTCATAATAAATTTATGATTCATTTGACACTTTCAGGCATCTCTATTATACTGGAGCATTATAAGGAGAACGAGCATGGATTTTACGGATTGCCCGTTGAGCGGCCGGTATTACGGCGGGTCCGAACGAAAAATCGAGATCCTGGTCTACGGCTCCCCTTATATGCTGAAATTTCAGAAGAAGACGGCTTTCGGATTACGGTACAACCATGTATCCGAATATATCGGATCCCACGTTTTTACATTACTCGGGTTTCAGGCACAGGATACGATCCTGGGATCCTATCAGGGAGAGCAGGTCGTTGCATGTAAGGATTTTATCGGGCCTGATGTGCAATTCGTACCGTTCAATGATGTAGGAGAAAGCACGTTGGACCAGGACAAGGAGAGATACCAATATACTTACGATGACATCATGAAGATGCTCCGGGACAATTCCAAGCTTACCCATGTCGAAGAAACGATCCGGGCTTTTTGGGAGATCTATGTCGTTGACGCGCTGCTCGGCAACTTTGACCGGCATGGCAGCAATTGGGGTTTTCTCAAGATCAGAAATGCCTATACACTTGCTCCGGTATTCGATAATGGATCCTGCCTTTTCCCGGCCATGACCGATGAAGGCGAGATGGAATCGATCATACACTCCGCGGAGGAAACCGAAAAGCGTGTCTTTGCTTTTCCGACCTCACAGATCCTGCTGGATGGCAAGAAAAGTTCGTATTATGATATCATCCACAGTGGAATGTTCCCTGCATGCAACGAAGCCCTTGATTCTGTATATGGCCGGCTCGATATGAAGCGCATTGACGCATTGGTCGATGAAACACCGCTGATAAGCGACATCCGGAAGAGATTCTACAAGCACATGCTTGCAGCTCGCTATATGCTGATTTTAAAAGGATCCTTTGAACGATTGAAAATGGACAGGATATGAACCAGATCACGACGACTGCAAAAATATGCCTGGACGACCCTCTTGGATTTACATACAAAATCTCCAGGGTCGATTATATCGTGCGCGACGATGAGAGTTACGCCTATGTTTTTGCACCGGACTACAGCGTCATCGATCTGCTGGCAAGCGATTTGTTCCAGGGGATACCCGGATTGGACCTGGATCTCCGGAAACCCCGGTATGTAAGGGAGAACATGACGCCGGTTTTCATCAGCGAACGGACGCCGGGCGAAAACCGGGAAGATCTTTGGAAGTTGCTTCAGGACTGCGGCATGGATCACCTGAACAGGCTGGAATGGCTGATCCGCACCAGGACCCGCTACGGCGGGGACCTTCTTTACGCCAGGCAATGGACAGAAGAAGACGAAAAGCACAGCGTAGACTTTACGGATATCGAAAAATCGGAGACGAGGTCGGCTGCCGCCATTCGAAGACTTCTTCGTGAAATCTGCGCCGGCAATGACATCCGGGCGGACGGTTTCCGGATCGACGACGGCAGTCGGAAAGCCTATTACTCCCTGCTCATGAGCATTTACCGCAAAGAGAAAGGTTATATCGACCGGCAGCGGGCGGATGGCATACGGAAGTCCGCGGCGCAGGGTCAGTACCGCGGCAGAAAGCCGATTCCGATCGATGGGATCCGATTCATGGAAATGAAGGAAAAATACGAGCATGGAACCGTTACCGCCCGCGATGCCGCTGCCGCCCTCGGCATGAGCAGGAGCACTTTCTTCCGGAAACTTCGGAAGCGGTATTGAAGACACTCCGCACTCATATTATAATAGCCGTGAAACTAAATTTGTTTATCTGCCGGAGGTGAAGGTATGTTCTGTCCGAAATGCGGTATGAGACTCGATGACAATGCCCGATTCTGCGGCGGCTGCGGTTCGCCCACAGCGCGGAGCGCCCCTGCGGCGCCCCCTGTCCCGCCGGCACCCGCACCGGTCCCGCCTCCGGTTTACAATGCGGCTCCGCCGGTTCCTCCGGTTCCGCCGGCACCCGCACCCGTCCCGCCTCCGGCTTACAAAGCGGCCCCTCCGGCCCCTCCGGTTCCTCCGGCACCACCGGCAGCACCGGCACCCGCACCGGCACCCGCACCGGCGCCCGCACCGGCACCGGCCTACAGCGCGGCGCCTCCCGTGCCGCCGACGCCTCCCGTCCCGCCCGCCCAGTCCTACCCGCCGCCGTACGTCCAGGGCAGCCCGGTCCCTCTCCGCTACGAGATCTTCGGGGCCAACCTGCCGGGCGTCATCATCCGGCTGAACGCCGGCGAAAGCATCTACACGCAGTCGGGCGGGATGATCTGGATGGACAACGGGATCGTCATGACGACGAATATGAAAGGCGGCCTGATGAAGGGCCTCGGAAGGATGATCTCGGGCGACTCGCTTTTCATCGCCAATTATGAATCCACGATGCCGGAACAGACGATCACGCTCGGCGCCTCATTCCCCGGCAGCATCGTGCACATCGAGCTCAACGGCAATTCCATCATTGCCCAGAAATCCGCATTCCTCTGCGCGCAGCCGGGTGTCACGCTGAGCGCCTATGTCACGAAATCCTTCGGCGCCGGCCTGTTCGGCGGCGAGGGGTTCATCCTGCAGAAGATGACCGGTTTCGGGCATCTGTTCCTTGAAGTGGACGGAAGCCTGGTCGAAAGGACCCTGCGCCCCGGCGAAAAGCTGAGAGTCGACACGGGCAACGTCGCGGCGTTCGAAGAATCGGTGCAGTACCAGGCCGAGATGGTCAAAGGATTCAAAAACGTGCTGTTCGGCGGCGAAGGCCTTTTCCTGACGACCCTCACGGGTCCCGGCAGAGTCTGGCTTCAGACCATGACGCTGCCGTCTTTTGCCAAGTCGCTGATCCCGTATCTTCCGAAGCCGTCCGGCAATTGAACAGTCCGGGCGACACCATCGAACACTCTGCAACCACGGTGACAAAGGAGAAGAATATGAAAAAAGCGCCCCGCAGCCACCGCTCTCCCGACCGATCCTTCAGAATAGCCGCCCCGGCCGCGATCCTGCTCTCCGCGGTCATTCTGTCCGCCCTGGCCCTGCCGTCCTGCGCAAAAAGGGATACGGTGGTCGTGTATACGTCCGTCGACCAGGTGTATTCCGAAAAGATTTTCAACGCGTATGAAAAGACGACCGGCGTCAGGGTGAAGGCGGTGTACGACATCGAGGCCACCAAGACCGTGGGGCTCGTGAACCGCCTGATTTCCGAGAAGGACAACCCCCGGGGCGATGTGTTCTGGAACAGCGAGATCCTCCAGACGATCAGCCTCAAGACAAACGACGTGCTCGAAGCCGCGGACATCGCGAATGCGGCGGACCTGCCGGCGGCCTTCGTGGATGAGGACAACGAATGGTTCGGCTTCGGCGGAAGGGCGCGGGTCCTGATCTACAACAAGAAGCTGATTTCCGCCGCGGACTGCCCGAAGACCATGGCTGATCTGGCAACCGACGATTTTATCGATAAAAGCGGGCTGTCCAACCCGATTTTCGGCACGGCTTCCACGCAGGCGGCCGTTCTATATGCATTCTGGGGCGCCGATAGGGCGAAAAAGTACTATCAGGACCTGAAGAACGGCGGGGTCGTCATCCTGGACGGCAACGGCGTGGTCAAGGATTATGTGGATAACAAGCAGCTTTGCTACGGAATGACCGATACGGATGACGCGATCCTTGCGATGTCGTCCAATCCAGACTTGGGCATCATTTTCCTGGACCAGGGTGCTGACGGGATGGGCACGCTCGTCATCCCGAACACGGTTGCGAAAATCAAGGGCGGACCGAATCCGGAACAGGCCGAAAAGTTCATGGAATATCTGCTTTCCGCGGAAGTCGAGCAGATGCTGGTCGATGACGACTGGATCCAGATCCCCGTCCACGATGGCGTCACGTCGTCCGATGTCGTCGAGCAGGCGGATCTCAGGATCATGGCAGCCGATTTCAACGCCGCGTTTGATTGCATCGAAAAATCCAAGACGGACCTGACCTCGATCTTCGTACAGTGAACGGCCCCGGCAGACCCGGACCGGCGGATCCGGCAAAGGCCTGCCGGAATCGGAGAGAGCAAGCATGACCGGCATCAGGATCCATGCATGGAAAAGTAAAATCACGTACTGGGGGCTGACCGCGGCGATGCTTGCCGGTATGACGGCCCCCTTGTTTTTCCTGTACGGGAAAGCGGCCGTCCGCCGGCTGTTTGACGATACGATGTCCATCCCCGCCATCACGCCGGAGCTGTTCGTCCGCAGCATCGGGATCGCCCTGGCCTCTGCGGTGCTGTGCACCGTCTTCGGTGCATTCACGGCGCTTTTTCTCTGGAATATTCCCCCTGCCGCGGGAAAGAAGGTTTTTTACCTGATGCTGGTATGTGCCCTGATCCCGCCGTTCATCCATGTCCATTCCTGGATCAAGGCGGTCGATCTTCTGAACGGGGTCATCCTGGGCCTGACCGGGATCCGGTTCAATTTTACCGGGATCGGGGCCGTCCTCTGGACGACCGCCTTTTCATACCTTCCTTTCACGGCGGTCCTGATATACCTCGGCCTGATGGGCATCCCGCGGGAAGTGCTTGAGCTGGCGCGCTTCGAGGGGCATCCCGTCCGGGTGTTTTTCCGGATCATCGTTCCGTACGCGGTCCAATTTCTGCTGATCGGCTTTCTGTTCATCTTCCTGATCACGGTCAACGACTACTCGATCCCGTCCGTGTTTGGCGTCAACGTCTATGCCCTGGAGATCTTCGCGCTCTTCAGCGCAGGCGGGAATATTTACGCCATTGCGCTCGCGTCGCTGCCCCTCATCTGTCTTGCCTGCGTGCTGATGGCCCTGATCTCGTTCCTGGCGGGCGACCGCGGCATCCGCGAGAATTTCTCGCGCGGAGCCAGTCCCTTCGGCCGGTCGCCCTCCATCCTGCGCGCAGCCGACGCGGGCGGCGTGATCCTGTTCCTGTTCGCAGCCGTTCCGATCCTCGCGATGATCGGCGAAAGCTTTTTTGCGAACGACTTTTTCAACGTGCTGAAGAATTCGTCCGACCAGATCCTTTACTCGATCTTCACGAGTCTGCTGGCCGCCGTATTTGCCGCGCTGCCGGCGACTTTCTACGCCTATGTCCGGATGCGCCGCCGCAGGAGCCGTTTTATGACGTTCCTTCTGGCGTTTCCGTTCCTGCTTCCGTCCGCGATTCTAGGCCTGAGCCTGATCGACGTATACAACAGCCCGCCCCTTTCCGCCGTCTACTCGAGCCCGGTCATGCCCGCCATCGGACTGGCGATCCGGTTCGGCATCCTTGCGATTTTATATATGTCATTCCGGTTCGAACGCATCGAGCGGGATCTTACGGATGCCCTGCGTCTCGACTGTTCCGCGGCGGGAGGATTTTTCAGCGTCGTGATGCCGATGATCCGGCAGGATATCCTGGCGTGCATGATGATGGTGTTTGCCCTTTCGATGGGGGAATACGGGATCGTGCTCCTGATCACGCCTCCAGGGTACCAGATGGTGACGATCAAGATTTTCAACTACATCCATTACGGAGCGACCGGGATCGTGTTTGCGCTGAACCTGACGGTTTTCCTGTGCGTCCTTGCCGCCGGCCTGCTGATGATGAAGGCCGCGGGTCTGCGGGGACGGGCGGGCGACGGCGGCGGTAGCAGTGACGTAAGCGGCGGGAGAGGATAGGCGGCGGATGGCGGTGCGGCAGGGAAAAAAAGAAGGCACGCGGGGCGGTCCGCCCAGGCCGGAGAAACGGTCTTCGGAAAACGGCGGAGGGACCGCAGCACGCCTCCTGAGAGCCGCGCTCTGGACGGCTTTTATCCTTGCGGCGGCGCTGTCTGCGGGGATCGCCATCCGGGGGTTTGCCGGCAGCCTGGCGCGGCAGCTTCCCCGGGAAGGATTTCTCGAATTTCTGGATGGCAAAGACATCTTCGCGCTGGCGTTCCGCGGCAATGAGGTCTGGGCCGGAGGGACCGACGGGCTGTACCGCATCACGGGCTCCGGCGGGAGCGCCTCCGGCGGGATCGCCTCCGGCGGGATCGCCTCCGGCGGGAGCGCCGGAGACGGACAGACGGCCCCCGGGCGGTTCAATGAGTCCGAGATCGGTGATTTCGAGCAGGTCCGGGCGGTGCTGGCGACGGAGGACGGGATTTGGGTCGGTCATGAGGATGGCCTCAGCTTTGTTGACGCCGGCAGCGGCACGATCACGACCCTTACGGACCGGAACGGCCTTCCCGACCTGCGCGTCAACGCGCTCTGCTCCGATGCGGACGGCAGGATCTGGGCGGGGACCTGGGGCGGCGCGGCGATCATCGAAAACGGCCGGATCACGCGGGTCATGGACGCGTCGGACGGCCTGAACGATGATATGGTGAACGTGATCAGCCGGATGTCGGATGGTTCGATGTGGCTGGGTTCCTATGTCGCACCGCGCGGAGGGGTCACGGTGATCAGCGGCGGGGATATCCAGACTTTTTCCACGCAAAACGGTCTTCTGCACGCCAATATTAATGCTATAATGGAACCATGTAAAAATGTAGTCCTGGCAGGCGGCGGCTTATATACGAAAGGCGGCGGATCTCTTTTCAGGAAGGTCGGCGGCGCGTGGTCCGCAGCCGGTTCGGTGGTAAAAACGGACGGGCTTGCGGGCGAGAAGATCCGCTCCCAGTTCCTCGACAGCGCCGGCAACCTGTGGGCGGGATCTGAATACGACGGACTGGCGGTTTTCTTCCGTTTTTCCGTCACGGCCGCAGGATCGGCAGAATATTCCGGCCGCAAGGTCCTGACACGGGAAAACGCGCTTCCGAACGATGAAGTGAAGGCGATCGGCGAGTCGCCGGATGGCGCGGTCTGGATCGGGACCCGGTCGGGACTGCTGAGAATCGAAAAAGGGGGTATCGAAAATGTACGCTAACCAAGCTGCTCAGGAAGCCGCCCCGCAGACGACGGCCGAATTGCTCAAGTACATCGGCCGGAAGCTGCCGGGACGGATCCTGAAAGCCCTGCCGGCCACGATCATCATCGGCGTGGTGAGCTGGCTGGTCCATACCTATCTGCTGGTCAAGGTCAACGAAGGATTCAATCCGGACACCTGGCTCGCGC
>CAZDPQ010000006.1:0-45487 GCA_964507305.1 uncultured Oscillospiraceae bacterium | reverse complement strand
CAATGGGGCGCCACACATGCGCCCAAGATCATTGCATCGACGGAAAGAGGGGAGGAACGGATCTTCGGCTGGGAGACCGAAGCATCCGGTACGGACTACGCGGATTTCCTATCATGCTTCCTCCCTGCGCTGACAGACCACATCCGTTCCAGAAAGCTGGAAAGCCGCTGCTATTTCCATCTTTCCGACGAACCGTCCGCGGACCACCTCGCATCCTATGCGGCAGCCGCGCGGATCGCCCTGCCTTATCTTCGGGGTTTCCCCGTCATCGACGCCCTGTCGGATCCCGCGTTTTACGACTGCGGGCTGATCTCGATCCCGGTCCCTGCGACCGACCATATCCGTCCTTTTCTGGACCGGCAGATCGAGGAGCGCTGGGCTTACTACTGCTGCGGCCAGTACAAAGGCGTATCCAACCGGTTTTTCTGCATGCCGTCAGAGCGCACGCGGATCCTGGGGCTCCAGCTGTACCGTCACGGCATCGCCGGTTTTCTGCACTGGGGGTATTCGTTCTGGTATTCGCAGCATTCGGTGCGGGCCATCGACCCGTTCCGTGTGACGGACGCGGATCTCGCGTTCCCTTCCGGCGATGCTTTTGCGGTATATCCGGGCGAGGAAGGCCCGGTCATTTCCTTGAGGCTCAAGGTCATGGCCTCCGGATGGGCGGACCATCGCGCGCTTTGCCTCCTCGAATCTCTGGCCGGGCGCGGCGAGGCCATCCGCTTCCTGGAGTATGGGGCGGATTCCCCGGTTTCCTTCGAATTCTGCCCGTCCGGTCCATTCTGGCTGCTCGGCAAAAGAGAATCCATCAACCGTGAAATCGAGCGGCTGCTATCCGTAAAATGATCCGGCTCCCGATGGACGGGATCGTGTCACCAATACGTCTTCCAATCCGTTACAGACCGGATCAATGCCTCAAGGTAGAAATAGTCTCCCCAGAGGCTGGCTTCATCCACCCCTTCACCGCCGGCTTTGTAATAGACTCCGTGGAGGAGAAAACCGTCCGTTCCGTCTTCGGGCCTTGACGCGTAAGAGCGGCACAGGGACTGCAGGATCCGGTGCGCGGCGGAACCATAATGCCGCTTCCGGGAAGGATCGTCTGTCTGCCTGGCGATTTCGCAGAGTCCGCATACGGCGATAGCCGCGGCGGAGCTGTCTTTTTCCTCTCCGCTTCCGTCCCCGAAATCCAGATCCCAATAAACCACATGATCGGATGGGGATCGGCTCAGGAAATGATCCGCCAGACGGCACGCGGCTTCCAGAAAATCCGGATCCTTCGTATACGAGTACGAAAGGGCAAAGCCGTAGATCCCCCACGCCTGTCCCCTGGCCCAGCAGGAATCATCCGAATGGCCCTGTTTGGTTTTCCCGTACAGAGGATTTCCATGATCCGGATCAAAAAAATAGGTATGGTATGTCGTGCCGTCTTCCCGGACAAGATGCTTCAGCGCCGCCAGTGCGTGACGGTAGGCACGTTCCCGGTAGGAGGACTTTCCTGTCGTCTCGCCTGCCCAGTAAAGGAGGGGCAGGTTCATGAGGCTGTCGATGATCATCCTGCCGCGTTCCTGCTTGTCCTCCGGACCGCCCCACGCCTGAAAGATCCCGGCCGCGGGCAGATAGCGTTCCATCAGAAGATCCGCCCCGAGCAGAGCCGCCGCGCGGTAAGCCTGTTCCCCGAGAACCTTGTATCCTGCTACGCAGGACAAAGTGTAAAGGAAACCCATGTCATGGTGTCCGCAATCCGCCCGGCTTTGCGCCCTTTCGCGAAACGAGGCGAGATGGGCGGACAGAATGCCGCCATACCGGCCGATCAGGCTGTATTCCGACAGGAGCCACAGGATCCCCGACCAGAAGCCGGTCGTCCACCCCTCGTTCGCACCGGTTTCCGCCCACACGCCTTCTTTACCGGGAATCGGAACGCGGTTGAGCGAATACCGTCCGCTGCGGCTTACCGGGCCCGGGAAAAGGGGCCCCAGCCATTCCAGATTGCGGTCCGCGATGATCCTGCACCGCTCGATCGCTTCGTAATACAGCGGGAGATCCGGTGATATGTCCGTCCGCGAGCCCGCCGGCCCCGGATCGTCACGGTTGATGAAACGCATCCCTCAAACCTCCATTTTTCCGCCCGGCCGGGGGCCTTTCACGCGAGAAATCCACGGATCATGTCCCGGATGCCCGCATCCCGGGCCTGTTCGAAGAAATAGTCCCGGAAGGATGCCCCGGCGATCGCCCCCAGGAGCAGCGCGCGGTCCAGATCCGGGAGGATTTCCGCCAGAGGGCGATGCGAAGCCCGCTTGACCTGATCCAGGATGATCTTGTTTCGCTGCTCCGGGATCACGCGGTCCCTGGGATATCCCTGTCCGGGTTCCCCGTCGAACAGTTTTTCGAAAATGTACCGGAGCGTCAGTTCCGCGCCCCACCCGAAGCCCTTGGCAAACGGCAGGGCCACCGCGTTGCCGTTGTTGATCTGGGCAAACATGTAAGCCTCCGCCGGGTCGGACACATGTCCGCAGACCACCCCCGGAAATGCGTTGCAGGCCAGCATGGCGCCGACCCCGGTCCCGCAGCCGGTGATGACGTAATCCGCCGCGCCGGCATTCAGAAGGATGGCGGCAAGGATCCCGTTCTGGACATAAGTCAGCGGAGCGGGATCCTCGGGGCCATGCATGCCGTAATTGAACACGCGGTGCCCCAGGGGCTCCGCCGTCTTGCCCAGCACATCGTAAATCAGCCCGTTTTTCGATGCCTGGCTGTTTTCATTGATCAATGCGATTCTCATGGTCGATCCTCCCTGCCGCCTCTCACGGCTGTTTCCCGATATAGGCCAATATGCCGCCGTCTACATACAAGATGTGCCCGTTCACGAAGTCCGACGCCCGCGACGCCAGGAACAGGGCGGGGCCTTTGAGGTCATCCGTGCTTCCCCACCGCGCAGCCGGTGTCTTTGAAATGATGAAGTCATTGAACGGATGGCCTTCCGCACGCAGAGGCGCCGTCTGCGGCGTCGCGATGTATCCCGGCCCGAGGCCGTTGCACTGGATGTTGGCTCCTCCGTATTCGGACGCGATGTTCTTCGTCAGCATTTTCAGTCCGCCTTTCGCGGCGGCATAGGCTGATACGGTTTCGCGCCCCAGTTCGCTCATCATCGAACAGATGTTGATGATTTTCCCATGACCGCGCCGGATCATTCCCGGGATGACATGCCGTGAGACGATATATGGCGCAGTGAGGTCGACATCGATCACCTGCCGGAATTCCGCCGGCTCCATTTCGCACATCGGGATCCGCTTTATGATCCCGGCATTGTTGACCAGGATGTCGATCCCGCCGGACCGTTCTTCCAGCTCGGCGACCATCGACCGCACAGCCTCATCGTCCGTGACATCGCAGACATACCCTTCCGCATGGATCCCCGCCTGCCGGTACGCTTCCATGCCTTTGCCGACCTGCTCGCGGGTCAGGTCATTGAAATAAACGGTCGCTCCGGCCTTTGCAAAAATCTCCGCGATCGCGAATCCGATGCCGTAAGAAGCGCCGGTCACCAGCGCTGTCCTTCCTTCCAGTGAAAACAGATCCGTCCATCGTTCTTCCATCATCCGATCTCTCCTTCCATTATTTCTGCCGCGGCGTGCTTTGCGGATCCAGTCCGGAAGCCGAGCCGCGGTCAAGATACAATTCCCACGCCGGGTGTGTCCTGAGGATGGAAGCCGGTATCTCAGGGCCGACCGGGCCTTCCAGGGCCATGCGGACCGCCTGCGCCTTGACGGCGTGCGGGACGCAGGACAGGATCGTCCGGCATTGCAGGATCTGGCGCACCGACATGGATATCGCGCGTTCCGGAACGCTGCCGGTGTCCGGGAACCACCCTTCGCGCACCTGCTGGTTTTTGCAGCGGTCATCGAGCTTAACGATGATATAGGGATCCGTAACGTTGAAATCCGCCGGCGGATCGTTGAAAGCGATGTGCGCATTTTCGCCGATCCCGATCAGGCCGACATCCACCGGGGCTTCCCGGATGATACGGCCGAGCCTGCCGCATTCCCCGGCGGGATCCTGTTCGCCGTTGACGGGATAAAAGGCCAAGGGAGTTATTTTCCCGATAAAGCGGTCCCGCAGGTACTTTCGGAAGCTGGCCGGGTGGTCCGCGGGCAGGCCGATGTACTCGTCCAGATGGAATATCTCCACGCGGGACCAGTCGACGCGAAGGTCAAGAAGATGCCGGAGCAGTTCGAACTGGGACATCCCTGTGGAAAGCAGCAGTCTCGCTTTCCCCGCGCGGGCGATAGAGTCCTCCAGCAGGATCGATGTCCTTTTCGCCGCGGCTCTGCCGAGTTCTTCCGGATCGTTCAAAATCGTGATGTTCATATTTTCCTCCATGATCTGATCGCTGAATTTCTCAAAGTCGTCATCCGTCGCCGCAATGCGGGCCATCGCACAGGTCTGTACGCGGCATCCGGACCGGCATGGTAAATCCCGTCAACCGGCCGCGCGCATCCCGACAGTCCAGACGCGCCCAAAGACCCGTTCCGGCCGTCGGCATCCATTCCGGCGGAAGCGGAAGGCTCTGCCATGCGCTCCGGCCTTCCTCCGCAAAAGCCATTTCAGCCGCTTTGCGGGAACAGACCGTCAGGGAAGCCCGGATCGGAAACGGGCTTTCCGTGCCTGCCGGCGCTCCGGCCGGGCAAAGCCGGATCGCGGCGCGCCAGGTCAGCCGCGTACCCGATTCATCGGCCATCGCCTGCAGGATGGGACGGTATCCGCAGCCAACCGATGTCCGCCCCTCCCTTACCGCCTCCAGAAGACCCTCCCGATCCGGCACGGCACGGCGCGAACCGCAGAAAGTCTGCGGCCAGCCCGGCCGCCCGGGCGGACCGTGGAAGTCGCTCCCTCCCGTTCCCGCGGCCGGACGTCCTTCATCCAGCATGCGGTTCCACAGAACAAGAGCTTCTTCGGATGCGTCGGCGCTGTCCGGATGGCCCGGGTCGCATATCACCTCGATCGCGTCGAACCAGTTGCCGTCAAGTCCGCCCATTTTCCATTGCCAGGGGGCAAAAGCGGGATGATTGATCTGGATCACCGCTCCCGACTGCCTCCACGAATCCGCCATCCGCCGTATCCAGGGAAGGTCGCCGAATGTTTCGTCCGGCAGTCCGCTCCACAGAAGCCCCGTCCAGCGCTCAAGCCCGATGGCATTGAGATGCCCTCCCGGAAATGTCAGTTCCAGACCGCCCAGCCTCAGCGGGAATGCGCCGACATTTCCCGGATGGCTGACCTGGTGGTCGGTAAGCGCCCAGAATCCGAGCCCGGCCTCCCCGTTCATCCGCTGCAAGGCAGCCGGAGAGTCCGCGCCGTCCGAATCGTCGGAATGCTGGTGAAAATCGCCGGGGATCCAGCAGAACCCGTCCGGATCCCGCTCATACGCCACGGGATCCCCGCCTGCGCCGGCATCAGCGTCCCGGCATTTCCCATCCCGGATCTCGGCGATGGCTTCCAGGATCCTGAACCCTTCCGGCAGATAGCCGGATACATTGCGCAAAGCCATCGCCCAAAAGATTTTTCCCGAAGGACTTCCCTTCCCGCTGCCGCTGCCGCCGGGAGCGCACTCCGGCGGGAGTGCGTCAAGCGGTATGGCGAGGGAGAACCAGCGGCTGTCCCCGGCCTTGTACCGGACAATGCCGGTACCCGTCATGCTGTCCGGGTGGATCAACTCAAAGACGGCCTGGAGACCGGCTGGCAGCCGGAGCCTGACTTCCGGGCAGGCGTCCGGATCCGATGAGCCTGTCCACTCCTTTTCACCCCGGTAAACATGATACCGGGCGTCCGTTTGCACGGCTTTCCGGCGGATCCGGATCATCGGGCACCTCGGTCCGGCAGGACCTTTTCCGTTTTCCCCGAACGCATGCTTTCCTCTCCTGCCAAAGCGCATAGGGTCGCGAGACATCCGTCGCGGATGTGATTGACTCTCGCCCCCTGTTCCGCGGCCGCGAACAGTTCTCCGAGGAGGATCTGATCTCCGCCGCCATGTCCGCCCAGGGATCCCTGCGTATCGATAACCGTTTCCGTTCCTCCGAGCAGTCGGATCCGGACCGTTCCGCGAAGAAAATCGCCTTCGAGCGTCGCTTTCGTGCCATGGATCACCACCGTCCGGTTTTCTTCCGGGCTGAAAAGGCACAGCTCAAACTGGGCGACGGACCCGTTCCGGTACCGGATCATCATGCACTCGTGGTCGACGATGTCCTTTTCACTGTTATAGACGCACAGGTCGGTCAGGGAATGGAACGGTCCGAAATTTTCCGCATAATACGCTGTCTGGAACGCGTAAAGGCAATCCCCGCGGATCCCGCAATTCCCGCAGCGCTCCCCGGCTTCCGGCTTCGGGCGGAAAATCCGGTTCCCGCCCATGGCGGAAACCTCTTCCGGTTCACTGCCGAGGATCCACTGGATCAGATCCAGGTCGTGCGAGCATTTCGCATTCATCAGGCCTCCATTGCGGATGGAAAAGCGGTGCCAGCGACGGAAAAAGCTGGAGGCATGCCGGGGATCCAGCATTTCCCTGGCAGAGAGCGTGACGACATCCCCGAGCACGCCCGATCGGACGATCTCGCGGATTTTGCGGTAAAACGGCGTATAGCGCAGAACAAATCCGAGGAAAACGGGCCGGCTGAAATTTTCCAGCGCGTCCAGCATGTCCATGCAGTCCGCGCGTGTCGTCGCCACGGGTTTCTCCAGAAGCATCGCCTTTCCCCGGGCTGCCGTCTCCAGGGCGATGTCCCGGTGCGTGGTGTCCGGCGTGCAGATCAGCGCGACATCGATGTCCGGCCGTTCAAGCAGCGTACGATAATCCGTATGCAGATCTCCTTCGCCGAGTTCCGGAAGGTGGGCCTCGCGGTATGCGGACAGCCTGCCGGCGTCGATATCGCAGATCGCCGCGATGCGGCAGCCTTCCATGTTCCGGATGCAGTCCAGATATGCGAGCGACCTTCCTCCTGTTCCGATGATCCCTATGTTCACCTTTTACGCCTCCCTTCCATCCGATCGTTCCGCCCGGATGCGCACGGGGCCGTCCAGGCCTGACGGTTTCCGGACGCGGTCCATTCGGCAGCTGATGCTGTTCATGACATGGATCCGCAGCCGGTTCCGCCCTGTTTTCACCATGCCGGTCACATCGCATCGATAAGGTTTCCAGAACGAAACACCCGCATTCACGCCATTCCAATACACCGCCGCCACATCATGGACTTCGCCGCAATCCAATCTTATGCGGCCTTCGGGGATCCGGTCGATCCACACGTCCGCGACGTAGATCCCTTCCCCGGAAAAATAAGGCTTCCCTACGTTCCGGTCCCAATTGCCCGGTTCGAGAGCCGCCAGGCGGACGGTGCCGTGGGGAAACGTCAGCGTCCAGCCTTCCGGGGCGATGACGGACTTCCATTCCGCCATTCCGTCCGCGCCGTGTCCGGCTGCATCCGGTCCCGCTCCGGTCCTCTCCGGGCTTTTCGGTTCATCCGCCGCTGCGTGCATGGAAGGGACAAGGAAGAGCACCCTGCTTTCTCTGCGCGGAAGGATCAATTCGATACGCTCGCCGCCCGACGCGTCACGGACGGAAAAACCTTTCGAAAACGTTCCGGACCAGGGATCCCAGTACACCGGATCCCGTTCCACGGCAGGTTCGCGGGCAGGAAGAAGCATCTCGGTCCGGATATCGCCTTCCCCTTCGTTTGTGAGAAGAAATGACGTCATGTCGCCATAACGCCTGTATGCAGCGCGAAGGTCCGGCTGCTCTCGATCCGGCAGCACAAGCCTCAGATCCGAAAGGTCCATCAGCCAGTCTTCCGTATCGGGATCCGCATGGATCACGCGGATCCCGGAGCGTTCGAGCTCGTCGAGGATCCGTAGGGGCACGCCCGGGAATGCGGCGGGCTCCTCCGCCACGATCGCGGAAAAGCGGCCGGCTCCAACGGTCAGTCTGCCGTCCCCGATTTCATATGCGCGGTTTTCCAGGTAACGGACATTCAGGTAATGGAAATCCATCTGGTTTCTGTAAAGAGCGGCGGGAACGCGGAAAGGCAGCCGGTCGTCTCCGCACAGCACCGCGATCCCGGCTGCGGATGCGGAGCGCGCGAGATATGCCGAAACGCGGGACATATACCGGGACCATCGTCCATATTCCTTCCACCATGTCTGGGAAGGCCCAACGTCCGGCGGGCGCTCCTTAGCCCTGCGGCCTTTCAGCGAATAATAGAATGCGTGGGGCATCAGAAGGTTCACCCCGCGGACCGCCATCCAGTCGATGTACCACTTCATGTCTTCCGGAGGCAGATCCCATCCCACAGAAGGCTGATTGCGGACACAGCAGCCGAAGCATTCGACCGCGTTCCGCGCCTTCCCTTCCAGCAGGGCTGCATCCGACGCGCATTTGGCCAGCGTGCTGTCTCTGCCGGAAAGCCCCCTGTCCTCTTCGGGGCCTACTTTACGAAGTACAAGATCCTGCCCGGGGATGTGGAAAAAGCGTAGCAGGCCGATATCATCGCTTTGGGAAGGATGTCCTGTCAGAGCGATCCCGTGTTCTTCGCACCATTGCGCGATGGGGCGGTAAAAGGATACGGCAAGCCGTTCCATGCAGACGCGCCGGAATCGTTCCCGGGTATCCCCGCCGGGTCCGTCTTCCCTGCAGAATAGGTCATCCAGGTCATCCGCCCCGATCCCTTCCGCCGCGCACAAGTCAAGCATGCCGTCCGTCCAGGGGATCTTCCCTTCCATGTCGCCGCGCCCGGTCAGGGATGGCTCATCCGTGAAGATGGCGGTGACCACGCTGCCGAAATACCGCGAAAGCCGCCGGTAATACCGCTCATGCGTCAGACGGATGAAGCATGCCGCCGCGTCGGGATTCATCAGGTCTGCCGCGGGAGGAGCGCCTGGTTCCCGGCTGTCCTCGCCGAAATGGATCCCGCGGATGGTTCCGCCGGATCTTGTCTGGACAAATGTTACGATGGCCGGGCCGCCGGTCCCGTCGGGATCCATCGTCCCTTTCATGGCATGGATCCGTTTTTCGCCCGGCCGGACCGGGTCGCCGGTCGCGCCCTCGGGGGCCGCGCGCCGGACGAGAGCCTGTGCCGCGAAACGCGGATCGCTCTGCACCACTTGTCCGTGAGCGGAGCCGGACGGATACATCCCTTCGTCATACAGGCATACGGTCATCCCGAGTTCCGCGGCATATTCCACGGCGGTTTCGACATACCCCAGAAACCGGTCTGACAGATAAGGGCAATCTTTCGGAAGTCCCATGCGCGGGTGGATCATGAATCCGTAGATCCCGTGCCGGTAAAAATCAGCGATCTGCCGCCGGATCTCCTTATGGCTCAGGCGGTCGTTCCAGAACCAGAGGGGAACAGGCGTATACGTTCTTGAAGGCCGGTTCAGGGAACTCAGCCGTTTTGTTCCGTCAATAGCGCCCATATTCCTCCAATGTCTCCAGCATCGCTTCAAGGTTCTCCGGCGGAACATCCCCCTGGATATTGTGGACGGCGGCAAATACGAAGCCTCCTCCCGGTGCAAGGGCTTCCATGTTTCTCCGGACATTCTCCCGCACCTCTTCAGGAGTGCCTGAAGGAAGGACACGCTGGGTGTCGACTCCTCCTCCCCAGAAGGTGATATCTTTCCCGAATTCTCTTTTCAGCTCCAGCGGATCCATGCCGTCCGCGGATATCTGGACCGGGTTCAGGATGTCGACGCCCGCTTCGATCAGATCCGGGATCAGGCCGCGCACCGCGCCGCAGGAATGCAGGAAAACCTTGATTCTGGGCGATGCGCCGTGTATGGCGCGGAACAATTTCCGGTGCCTCGGGAACAGGACCTTCCGGTACAGCTCGCGGGAAACGAGCAGACTGTTTTGCGTACCGAGATCATCGACCTCGACGGCGACGCGGATGCGTCCTTCCGACAGCCGGAGCGCCTGCTCCCAGAAACGGATTTTCGACTCGACGATCCGGTCCAGATACCGGCAGGCGTTTTTCTCATCCGCGATCAGGTCCATGAAGGAATTCTCGAAGCCGCGCAGCCGCTGGTACATCTCAAACATTCCGGATGTGAATCCGTGCAGGACGATGCCGGCGCGCTGTTCGCCGAAAGCCCGGATGCTTTCTTCCATGCCTTTCAGGCGGCGCGGGTCTCCGCCGTCCGGCCAGGCGTAGCCGCTCAGCGTGTCCGGATCGGGCTCCTCCGCGAGCGGGGAATGGTACAGATCGTAATACAGTCCGCCTTTGACGGGCATCTGCCAGCCGATCCCCCATTCGTCCGTCATCCGGTCATACCGCGGATCCGGCGGAAGCCGGGAAGCGAACCTGTTTTCGATTGCGGCAAGCGGCGCGGGGAATATCCCGCGGGTATCCACATGCAATTCCCGGAGGAAATTTTCCGGGAGCCTTGCCAATTGCTGGATCCGGTCCAGGATCGGATCATGTCCGGATCCGTCCGTCCGGCCGATATGGCTGAGGTAATTCCGGTATGCCGTGATGCTGATCCCCGTCATCTTGGTCGAACCGAGGTCAAAGGGGACACGGTCCGGCTCCCGGTGTTCAAGTGCCGTCTGCAGGCGTTCATCGCTGTTCATCGTCACATCCTCCCGTTATGCGCGAAGGAATGCCGTCTCGGGGGCATCCGGCAAGGCTGCGAGGAGTTCTTCGCCCAGGCGGACGGCATCCTCCGGCCTCAGTCCGCGGCATTGGGGGTCGTTGAGCAGCGCGTCCATCACTTTGCCGCGATCCCGGCGCATCAGTCCTTCGACCAGCCAGAGCTGTGTCAGGGCAGACGGGCGGATCAATTCCGCGACGGCATCCGGCAAAGCCCCGGAAACCAGCGGGACGATCTCTCCGCGCCGGACGGTGCCGAGCGTCTCCACGCAGGCTCCCGCAGGCAGCTGGGGCACCTGTCCCCGGTTGACCGCGTTGACAGCGTCCGTGATCTCTTTTCCGCCCAAGAACGCCCGTATCATATCCGCACCGGTTTCACGGCTGCGCGGGATCTTTTCCTGAGGCTCGCTGTTGAATATCGATTCGAAACGCCGGATCGACCGGTTGCGGTATTCCTTCCGGTGTGCGATGGTCGTCCGTTTGATGGAATAAGGTTCCAGGATCTCGAACGGCAGCGCCCCGCTGTCATCCATCCGGGAATCCGGGTTCCCGCAGACCGCGAAAGACAGAAATTCACAGGTATGACGGTCTGCCGGATACGGAAGACACCCGTACCTGTCGTATAAGGCTGCGCACAGCTTGTGGCCCGAGATGAATCCCAGCTCATCCGCGGTGGATCCGGGCAAAATGGCTTCCAGCGAACCGCTTCCGGTTTTTTCGCGAAGAAGCGGATAGGCGTCCTCTCCATGGATCCGGATCGAGGATGCCCAGGTAAAATGGTTGACGCCGGCGATCTCGAGGTCGATCCCGTTCCAATCCGGGAGCCCGAAAATCCCCTGGATGATATCCTTCGTTTCGAAATACGCGTGGCACAACCCGATGCTTGCCTTGACTCCGGATCTCTGGAGGATCGAGGTCAGCGCCGACATCGGATTGGAATAGTTGACGATCAGCGCGTCCGGGACGATCCGGACAAAGTCCTCCGCTAAGGTCCGGAACACCGGGTAGTTGCGGATCGCCCGGGACCATCCCGCCGGTCCGCAGGTATCCCCTACGGTCGCGCGGATCCCGTATTTTTCAGGGATCGAAAGATCCTTCTCCATGGCGTCGAATCCGCCCGTAGAAATGGTGATCAGGACGGCGTCTGCACCCGCGAGGGCCGAACGGCGGTCCGTGGCGGCTGCATAGCGGTCCTTCCGGCCATAGACGCGGTTGGCCGATTCCCCCCAGGATCGGCAGTGCTCCGCCGCCCGCAGGTCGATGTCCACAAAACGGACTTCCAGTTCCTCCGGAAAAACGGAAAGCAGGTCCCTGAGCAGCGTCGGCACCCAATTGTAGCTGGCGCCGATGAATACGATCACGGCCATCCGTCAGCCCTCCTCTCCATAGGCGCCATGGTCGGCGACCGCGCGGACCAGCGCCGGATAATTCTCCGGGATCACGGCCCGGCTGATGCTGTGGCTGGTGGAGCACACGTAATTCCCGCCGGGTTTCAGCGCAGTCACCAGAAGGCGCGTCTCCTCGTACACTTCTTCGGGAGTGCCGGATGACAGGGCGCCGCCGATATTGACATTCCCGCGGAGCCCGATCCGGCTCCCCCAGTCCCGCTTCAGCGCATGGATATCGTTGGAATCCGGCTCGATGGGATTGATCAGGTCGACCCCCATTTCCACCAGGTGCGGCAGCGCGAAATCGATTTTGCCGTCGGAATGGAATTCGCACGGCATCCCGGCCTCCTTGATCAGACGGATCATCGCCGCCTCCCGCTCCTTCCAGATCCCCAGGAAAATGTCGGGGGAAAAGAACGGTCCGTTTTTATACGCGATATCGTCGCCGATCAGCATGAAATCGATGCCTGTCCGGAGCGCAAGTTCCGTGTTGCGGTAGTGATAGTCATACAGGCGCTGCGTCAGGGCATCCACATAATCATAATCATCGTAGAGGGCGTACATGAAATTTTCGAAGCCCATGGACTCATAGACCACATCCAGTGTCCCGTGATTATAAGCCGCGGCAGCCAGTCCTTCCGCGTGTGCGTACTCGGCGATCCTGGCGCAGCGCTCCAGATACCGGTCCTGTTCCGCCGGATCGGGCGGTTTGAGGCTTTGCGGATCCGGGCGTCCGCCGGCGATCTGATCCGTCGGCCTGAAAAAGCGCAGGCCGGCGATCACGCAGTCCAGGCCCAGCCTGCAATACAGGTCGACGATTTCTCTCGGATCCAGCATGGAGGAATTTTTCCCCGGGATCCCGAGGACATACTCCACCATGGGAGGATCGACCAGGACCTCATAGCAGGGCACCCGGTCGGGGATCCGATGATTCAGGACTGTCAGCACTCGTTCGCGCGGATTCATTCGGCACTCTCCTTTTCATTCCATGATGCGGCGATCCGGACCGATCCGTTCAGCTTCCAGTTGCCGGGTTTTCTGCCTGCGAAAGCCACGCGGAAAGCTCCGGACAGGGGTCGGTCCAGAAAAGTCCGGCAGACGGGTTCCCCGTCGACCGACAATTGCGCCGTCCCGGGCGCCTGATAACCGACCGTAAACCGGTGGACATTCCCGGGGCTGAAAAAGCCCGGTTCCGTCAGATGGTCCAGACTCCCGATCAGTACGCCGTCCCGGTCGTAGAAGCGTACCTGGAACCTGTTGTAGAACGCGATGGCGCTGACGCAGGAGTGGTAAGGCAGCCGGTCGCAGAAGTGAAAAAACGCCTGACAATTGAGTGTGTCTGCCGGTTCACACGCAGGGTGGTATTCGACGCGGATCAGACCGGCATCGGCATACAGGCCCGGCAGTTCCGTCCGCGGAGTGTCGCCGGACAGGATGATCTCACCCGCGTCCCGTATGCCGTCCGAGGATTCGAACCCCTTTGCGGCGGACAGTCCGCGTTCTTTCAGTGCCTCGGTGAGGATCGCGAGAGAAGGGATCAATCCGCGGACCATCAGAGCGATGTCCTTTCCGGTGTCCAGGTCGAACAGGCACCACGCACACGCATGCAAAGCACCCGCCGCCATCGCCATGTCTTCGCGGGACTCTTTTGCCGCAGCATCGGTCAGAAGCGTCCGCACGAAAAGCGGGATCAGTTGCTGGGCCGGGATCTGCCGCATCCGGGGCCCGTACGCGTTGAATTCGTAATCGAAATCCGCCCGGAGCGGATCGAACAGGGACCGGATGAAACGCGCGGTCCGGCGCAGGACCCGCTCTGCCGACGGATCGCCGGTGAGGGCCAGGTACCGCTCCGCCGCTTCCCCCAGGATCCCCAGCATGAATGGCTTGGATCCGTCACGGTACGCGCATCGCCACCAGACGGGGCCTTCCGGATCCATGTAGAAGCTGTCGGGATCCCGGGCGTACCGGTCTAGAAAATCCATGATGCCGCCGGCAAACCGCTCGGTCTCCTCATCCGCCAGCCCCGTTTCCATGGCGCTGACTGCAAGGAGGAGCGGCCATCCGAGATTGCGTTCGCAGATCGCGAATTCTTCTTCCGGAGGCCGGGCCTTCAGCCGGGTGATCGCATGTTGCGTCAATCGGACGGCGGCTTCCCGGGCAAAGATATCGCCGGTCCAGAAATAAGCGTTCCATAATCCATCGGTCCAGTAATGTCCCGGATCTCCGAAGGACACCCGGTTCAGCCGGTGGTTCTCGGCTTCATTGCCGTATCCGTGGTACAGCATGTCCCCGGTCGTGCACAGGCAGTCCATGTCCGCCATATGGACGCTGCCCCGCAGCGCGAGCTCCAGATACTCCTGCTTTCCAAAAGCCGCGTGAGCCAGAAAATACGCGTATGGCGCGTCGTATTCATTGTCCGCGTACCCGACATATCCTTCCGCGCCGTATTGCCCCGGCTGCAGCTGCCAGTCTCCGTCATGCAGAAGCCCCTCTTCCGGCGGATCGGTTTTCTCCGAGCGGGCCCGCCCCTTCTCGAGGAGGATCCCGAGTCCTTTCAGGATGCCTGTCGCCGTCCTTTCCGCCTCCGGCAGATCCAGGCGGGGCACCGGCCCGAAAACGCCCGTGCCGGCCACATAACCCGGATCCGGGATCAGTTCTGACATCTGTCGGTCCATCCCGCCTCCGATGCGGATCGTCTGGCGGAATGAGATGCCGCCGGAAAGCTCCAGGCCCCCGCACTCATTTTCCATCCAACGGACGCTCCAGGCAAGGTCATCCGCCGCCGGTCTCAGGATCCTGACCGGCGTCCTCCGCCTGCCCCCCTCCACTGTCACGACGATCCGGCCGAACGCCTCGCTCCGATCATCATCTTTTCCCCTGCTCTTCTCCGGAAGGCCTTCCGCGTCCGGATCCTCTGAATGCTCTCCCGAAGCCTGAAGGACGCGCGCGTCCAGATGGAAGCCGCGCACCCTCACCGGGCAGGCGGAATGGAGGGAATCCCTGCAGACGATGGCCAGAGCGGAACAGGTCCTGTCCGCGCGGACCAGCAGATCGCTGCAAACGCACCCTTCACCGGATTTTCGAAGACGGTACAGCGGCGCGAACGGGCTGTCTTCGAGCAGCTCGATGCGGTAAGGTCCTTCGCATCCCGGCAGGCTTGTGTCTGCGGTGTGGGAGATATCGTATGATGGTCCCCGTTCAAAAGACGCTGTGAACCCGTCTTCGTTTTCCCGGATGCCGAACGGCGGGAAAACCGTCCGCATTCGCGAAGATGAACGTTCCCCGGTCCCTTCGTCGGCCGGATCGCCGGGCCCGTACCGCGTCAGCCGGATCCCGGATGTTTCGTCCCGCAGGACCACATGGAGAAAAAGCCATCGGATGCTGCCGTCCTTCCAGTAGGAACGCGCTTCCCACCAGATCGGCAGTTCTTCCCCGCCCGGCAGGGATACGGCCGACAGGCGGTCTCCGGGCAGGATGTCTCCTGCCGCGGATGGAATGCCGGACACGGCAAGAAGGCTGCCGTTCCGCTTTACCTGCCAAACGGATCGCATGTTCAATGGAATTGCCTCCCGTCGTCCATCACTGCACCCGGAGCTGGGTCGTCCGAGAAACGATATCCCGCTGGATCCCGGGATCCAGGGAGGTGAAATAGGCGCTGTAGCCCCCTACGCGGACCACCAGCCACCCGTAGTTTTCGGGATGGATCAGCGCTTCCTCGAGATCTGCGGCATTCAGTACGTTGATCTGAAGCTGGAACCCTGTTTTCATATAGGTGCGCAGAAGGTCGATGATCGGCTGCCGGGCACGCTCCCAGAAGCCGAGGTCGAATTTGAGGTTCAGGCAGGAACAGGTGTTGGGGTACCGGTCCGTGGAAAAACGGAGCTTGCCCATGGACTGGAAAATGCCCAGGACTCCTTCGCGGTCCGTTCCCTGGGAAGGTCCGGATGAGTCTGCCAGCGGTTCACCCGCCCGCCGGCCGTCCGCCGAAGCCAGCGTCGTCCTGCCAAGCTGCGTGTTGTAGTGGAAAATGACCTCCCCGGGCCAGTGCCGGCCACCCAGCGGCGCGGGATAGGATGACAGCCGCGTGAAAAACGCATCGGTCAGGCGGCTGCGCAGTTCGTCGATCTCTTCGATCCCGTTCCCGAATTTCGGGACACGGTGGATGAGGAACCGACGCAGAACCTCATTGTCCCGGAAATCGTCGTCCAGGATCCCGGTCAATTCCTTGAGAGACAGCCGCTTCTGGTCATAAACGACGTACCGGATCGCCAGAAGCGCATTGGCTGTGTTGGTCAGCCCGATCACTTCGTTCTGGACGGCATAATAGCGGGCACCTCCCTGGAAAAGAGGCTTCCCCCGCTCCACGCAGTCGGATGTCAGCGCGGAACGAATGCAGCTGCAGAAATCCGTCCTCAGGCCGTGGTCTTTGTTATTGATCCCGGTCCCGACTTCGATGGCGTGGCAGGTCTGGTCCGTATAAGCCTGCAAGAGACTCTCGAATTCCGTGAAGCTTTCCGGCTTGCCGGTGTGCGGCCCTACCTGTTTGCGGATCCGCAGGTCATATCCGTCATGGAGCGCGAGCTCAAGGCATTTGAGCGTATTGTAGGTCCCGATGTCGCACGCGAAGCTCGATTTCCCCGGAATGACCACCTGGCTGCATCCGGCCAGGCAGAAATCATAGGCGTCTTCCGGAGAGATCCCTTCCCGGATCAGCATCGGGATGATTTCCGATTCATTATACAGGGCCGGCAGCGCCTGGCCGGCGGAAAGGCTCGTGTGGATCTCTTCCCACAGCCGCGCGGATTCATCCGGTCCCAGGCGGAGACAAAGGTTCGGGCCTTTGAGGCGAAGCTCGCGGGTCACTTCAAGCACCAGAAAAGTCAGGTCGTTCACCGCGCTGCTGCCGTCGGGCCGGCTGCCTCCGATGGTCATGTTGAGGATCGCGCCGTTTCGGTCCAGCAGCAGCCAGAAATCTTTCATCCGCTCGCCGGCTTCTTCGCGGGTCATCCCTTCCGCAAGGCTTTTTTCATAAAGGGGGTAAAGGTATTGGTCGAACCGTCCTGAGGAATCGTAATCGGCAAAACCGATGAAAAACCATAGCAATGCCAGCCCCTCTGTAAAGCTTGCGGGAGCGGAGCGGGCAATGGCATGGCAGATCCGCGCGGTCTCTTTCCGGCGGCGCCGCTCGTCTCCTTCCGGCAGAGACGCGGCCCGCTCTTCGGCCAGCGCGGCATGGCGCTCGATGAACAGCGCGGTGCCTTCGAATGTCCGCCGGAGAGCATCATAAAACTCGATTTTGCCGGGATCCGAGATCGCGCATTGGTCGCGGTGAGCGAGGAATAAGCGGATAAGGCCCGGGATGCCTTCCCGGAGCAGGAGCCCGTAATCCAGGACCTGGTGACCGTTGAAATGGTTGCTGGTAGCAAGATTGGATTCCCAGGCCAGCATTTCGTCTTCCGAGTAAACCGCGTCCGCGCGCACCGACAGGATCTCCGGCTCGAACCGGGCGATCGCGGCGCGCAGATTTTCCTTTTCATCCGCTGCGTACGCGTCGGACGCCATGACGGCATCATAGGCTTCCTTCTGAAAGAAATGCCGGCTGATGCGGTTTGTAACGACTTCTTTTTCTAAGGCAAGATCCAGATTTCCGCACAAAATGCCGTTATCCGGTAGAAACACCGGAGCCTTCGTGTAAAGATTGAAGCGTCCTTCGGCTTCCCTCCGGAAAGGCCCGGCTTCCGGCAGCCGGTAATAGCCGTCCAGATAGTGCCAGGTGTATTGTTTTTCATGCTTCATTTCCAGCCGCTCCTTTCCCGGTGTTTGAACCGCCGGGCGGAGATCGGAACGTTCTCCGCCCGGCGCCCCTCTCCCCTTGTGAATGGCATCCGGTCAATTCAGCCGCGCGTTGGCGGTGCGCAGGACCGCAAGGTATTCCTCAAGGCCCGCGTTGTCCAGCTTGTCAAGAAATTCCTTCCAGTCGGCATCCTTGTTCGGATCCTTGGTTCCCATGATGAAGGCCTGGATGTATTCCTGGCTGATCTGGTCGATGACGGTCCCGAGGTCTGCCTTGGTGATTTCTTCCGCTTCCGTGAAACGGTACGGGATCGCGGAATAATCCATGTATTCGACTCCCTTGAGATCTTCGTTGGTTTTCGCGGGTCCCGGATACGCACGTGCGGCGTGGTCCTCGTTCTGGATGATGAAATAGCCGAACGGGCCGTAATCCTGGACCAGGCCGAAATATGAATTCGGTTCGGACGGATCGAGGTATTTGCCGATATACTTCGGGATCCCGTCCACCACACTGTAGGATTCACCCTCTACGCCGTATTCGTGGAAGAGCTGCCCTGCTTCGGAGCAGGACCAGTTGATGTACGCGATCATGCGGTCCAGCCTGGACCCCGAGAGACGATCCGTCAGCGCCACGCCGAAGCTGTAGAAGGCAGGCCATTTCTGCTGCATGGGCCCTTTGTCCGGATACGCCGTCAGGGTCAGATGATCGACATCCGCTTGCCAGTTGTCTTTCTGCTTCGCCGCCCTCGCGATGGTGTTCAGGCTTTCCTCATAACCGGAAAACTGGAAATTGCAATAGACATTTCCCTTGCTGAACTGGGACATCCGCTGGGAATCTTTCATAGTGATGAATTCCTTGGACAGGATCTCTTCCTTAAAAAGGCGATGCATGTATTTCATCAGGTCCCGGAATTTGTCGGTCGCCGCACCCAGAACGATTTCGTAGCCGGCATCCGGATCCTTCCAGACATCATACCGGGTTCGGAAGGCCAGGTTGAAACCCTCCATGGCATTGATGAGGCCCCACCGGTTGGGGATCGTCAGGTTCGGGTTGACCTCGGTCTTGATTTTTTTCAATCCCTGGTACAATTCCTCAACGGTCTTCGGGACCGGCATCCCGACCGCCTCGAATTCCTCGTTCCGGAACATCCAGATCCAGCTGCTCGACGAGTTCATGGCTTCTTTTACCGGAAGGATATAAAACTTGTCATCCGCCGTGCTGATGGTGTCCACCATCAGCTCCCAGTCGGCCGCTGGAAACGCGTTCTTGTAGTTGGCAAGCTCATCGAGATGGTCGCTGAACGGAATCATGAAGCCATCCTTCGCGAGGCGGTTCACTTCGGTGGTCGACACCAGCTCCAGCATGTCGCTGTAGGTGTTCGTCGCAAAAGACAGGTTCAGCTTTTCCGTCGCGACGCTGGATGGCACATATGTGTATTTCAGTGTGATGTTGAATTTATTCTTGATGTAGTCTACGAAAAGCGTGTCGGAATACCCCTGGGACATGTCGCTGGAACGGAAAACGCTGACTTCGATCGGCGCGTTCAGGTCCTCGGATGTCGCGGAAGACGATGCCGTGCCGCTGGGGGACCCTCCGCACGCCGCCAGGGCTGATGTCACGATCAATGACAGAATGAGAATCCACAGTGCCGTTTTCTTTTTCATACAGACCTCCTTCATGATTGGATCGGTTGATTTGCCATGCCGGTAAAACGTCAGCCTTTGACGGCGCCTTCCGAGATGCCTTTGACGAAATACCGCTGCAGAATGGGGAAAACCGCGATGATGGGGATGATGGATACGATAAGGGCCGTATACTGGAGCCGGGCGTTGTATGCCTCGGCGTAAACGCTCGCTTCCGCCGTCGCTTTCTGCGCGGCGCTCATGAATTTATCCACATGGCTGCCCTGCAGGACGATCTCACGCAGAATCACGGTCAGAGGGTAACGCTCGTAGGTGGAAAAGTAAAGCATCGGGTTGAAAAAGTCATTCCACTTCCACACGGCGTAATAGAGGGCGATGGTTGCGATGCCCGGCTTGATCAGCGGAAGGACGATTTTGAAAAACACCTGGATGTCCTGGGCGCCGTCAAGCTTGGCGGATTCTTCAAGCTCGTCCGGAATGTTGTTGATGAAGACGCGCATCAGGATCAGGTTGCCGATCGCGATCGCCAGCGGGAACACCTGGGACATCCAGGAGTCATACATCCCGAGCTGGCTGATGAGCAGGAACGTGGGAATCAGTCCGCCGGAAAAATACATGGTGATGACGAGCATGATCCATACCGCCCTGCGCAGCACGAAGTTTTTCTTCGACATGGGGTAGGCCATCATGAGCGTGATCAGGACGCTGTAGCCCGTGCTGAGCACGGTGTACAGGACGGAATTGAAAAACGCGTTGGGGATCAGCCAGTTGGACAGGACCCGCGTATAAGCCTCGAATGTGATCTGGACCGGCAGGATGCCGACCCAGCCGTTCAGAACAGCCAGGTTTCCGCTCATGGATGTCGATATGATGTTGAGCAGCGGAAACAACGTCACCAGCAGGATGATGCTGGCGGAAGAGTATACGAAAATATCGATGGCCCTGGACCCGGCGCTGCGGTCTTTGATCATTCTGCTTGCCTCCTACCAGATCGATTCTTCCGAAAGTTTGCGCGAAACATAATTGGCCATCAGCAGCATCAGCAGGCATACCGCCATATTCAGCATCCCCACCATGGCCCCGTAACTGTAATCGGCCGTCATCAGTCCTCTTCTGTACAGGAAGATCCCGATGGTCTCGGCCGTATCCGCGATGCCGGGATTGGCCTGGTACAGCAGGAGATTCTTTTCGAATCCGCTGGTTGCAAGCAGGCTGCCGAAGCTTAGGATCAGTCCGATCATGTACCATTCTTTAAAGGCCGGAAGCGTGATATACCAGATGCGGCGCAGGCGTCCCGCGCCGTCCACGGTCGCGGATTCGTAAAGCTGGGGGTCGATGGTGGCGATCTTCGCCAGCCAGATGATGGTGTCCCAGCCGATGGATTGCCACGCGCCCGTGATCAGCATGATCGGCCTGAAAAATTTGGCCTCCATCAGGAAATAGATGGGCTGTCCGCCGAAAAATTTGATGATGCTGTTCACAACGCCGGTGGACGGCGACAGAATGAGGGTGAAAATGCCGATGACCGCAACGGATGAGAGAAAATACGGGAAATAGCTGACCGTCTGCACGCTTCTTTTGAATTTGAGGGATGGGATCTCATTGAGGATCAGGGCGAAAATGATGCCCGGCAGAGGAAGAAAAACGGTCATCAGGAGATTGAGGTAAATCGTATTCCAGATGACGCGTCCGAGGTACGGATAAGCCAGGAAGTTCGTCAGGTCGCTCAGGCCGAAGTCCGCCGCCCACGGGCTGCCGAATATCCCCTGGCGGATGTTGTAATCCTTGAACGCGATCGTGATCCCGTACATCGGCAGATAATGCCAGACGATGAAATTCGCCAGCCCGGGAAGAAGAAGGATCAGAAGGAATTTCTGCTGGGAGAGTTTCTTGAAAAATTGCACGGTCTTGTGTTTGATCCGGACTGCCATTCGCAACCTCCTGTCATGCCATGAAGGCTTGATGGGTCAAGCCTATGATTTGATTATAGCAACGGAGATTGCGGACGAAAACTGATGAATTCCGCTCTTTGCGAACGATTTATGACGAACGCGCGGTTTCGGCGCAGCGTCCGCGGCGTTGTCCGGTTTGTCGAAAAAATCATCCCGAGTCCCCGGGAGCCGCGTTGATCCCCTGCCGGTATTCGATCGGGCTTAAGCCCGTCACCCGGCGGAAAGCTCTGCGGAAAACATGGTCACTGTTGTATCCCACCTTCGCGGCGATATCCGCGATGCTCATCATGGTGTCATTCAATAATTGCTGCGCGGCGCGGATCCTGCCGGACTCGATGTAATCCGCCAGCGTTTCGCCGGATTGCTCCTTGAACACGCGTGAGAGATAATTTTCGCTGATGTTCATTTTCGTCGCGATCATGGTCATCGACAGCATCGGGTTGTAAAGCTCCTGATCCGTGTATTCCCGGATCTTGCGGATCAGGAATGAACCCGCGCCGCCGCGGCTGCGCGTCGCTTCGCGGCAGGCGTCCAGCAGCAGTTCGCGGACAGCGTCGAACAGTTGTTCCGAATCATAGTCGGGAGATGACGGGAATTCGGGAGCTTTGCCTGTCAGGCGGCGCGCCAGTTCCCGGAACTGCCGGGCAAGCACTTTCCTCGCAGAAGGTCCGATATGCGCGGATTCGAACACTTCTTTCCGCACGATGTCCAAAAGACGGGATAGCATCCTTTCGTCTCCGGAACGGAAAGAAGATCCAAGGATCGGTTCCACCAGCAGCATGTACTGCCTCTGCTCCGGATCGGGGTCATGCCAGGCCATTTCCACCATGCTACGTGAAAGCCCGCCGGTTCCGGCTGATGAAGCCAGGCTGATCCTCTCGTATTCCCACCATGCGTTCGACAGGATCGTGAATTCCCGCGAAAACCGGATCAGCATCTTCAGGCCTCTCCGGTTCATCCATTCCGCGAAACGGTCAAGCATTTCAAGCAATCCGGCTTCATCCGAAGGACCGGAAGAACCCTGATAGATCCAGATCGTCTCGCCGGCCTTCATCTGATACAGCAGGCAATCCGAAAATCCTGCTTCCGCTATGCAATCGCGGACCGCCTGCTGCAGCTTCAGCATCTGCAGCACCCCGGCATTCAATTCCGCGAAGTGCGTGCCATCCTGCATCCGGTTGAAGGAGACCAACCGGTAGGGCCCCGGCGGAAGGGGGATCGCCATCTCCTCCGCGGCGGAGGCAACTTCCGCATCATCCGCGAAACCGCCTCCGAAAAGCCGGTGGAGGAATGCCGGGAGAAGCATGGGACGGATCGCCTCGAGCTGTCCTTCCATGTCGTCATTGCGCTGCAGCATGCTGCTGACGCCGTATTCCAGGAGGCCGTACCCCGTGCCCCCTTCGGCGGCTTTCCCTTCCTCGGGGTATTCGCCCCGGTTGAGCCTGCAGACCAGATCCACCAGGGGGCGGGAACGCTTCCGGGCCATATAGGCCGACAGCGCCAGCGCAAGAAGCAGAGAAAGTCCGAACAGCCCCGCAAGGATCTTGCGCAGGAATTCGACCGGTTTCATCAGCACGTCGCTTCCGCCCAGCGCCAGATATTTCCATCCGTTCCGTTCGGATACGGCACGGATGGCCAGGCGGTCCCGCACAAACTCCAGGCTCCCGTCCGCTGTCCGGCGGATCTGTTCATCCGTCAGCCCCGACCCGTTGTCCAGTCTGGCAACGATGTTCCCTTCACTGTCCAGGACAGCCGCGATCCCGTCCGATCCGATCGTCAGGTCGCCCAGCATCCTGGCGATCTCCCTGGTGTCGATCAGGAAAAAAATCGCTCCGGGCGCGCCGGATCCGCTGACCTGCTTGAGCTGGTAATTATAGATCATCATCTCGAAGCTTCCCTGCATGCTGACGGAATCCTGAAGGATGATCCGGCGAGCCGGAAGGTACCGGAAGTTGTTCTCCTTTTCCAGCAGCATCCCGTAGAACTCATTCGCGGAAAAGCCCTGGTATTGGAAAACGTTGCCATAGAATTCAGCGGAATCGTAAAAAGTGTCCGGAGCGGCAACGATGCCGGACCGGGCAAAATAGATATACATCCTGGGGGTCAGCGCGTCGTTTTCGAGCCACAGGGTCCAGAGATTCCGCACATAATTGGTCATCTCATAATAGAAATCCACATTTCCCTTATCGAGATACGTCAGTTTCAACGTGGATCCCTGGCTGTTCAGCCGATGCGAAGTTTTCTCCAGCTCGATCAGATGCTGATCGATGGAAGCCCGGATATTGTCCATCAGCGTGTTGTTCAGCCGATTCACGTTGTCGCTGATCTGTCGGATGGCGACGCCGTAGGAAATGATGCTGAAGGCAAATAGAATGGCAACGATGGGTAGATAGGATCTCAGAAAAAGCAGGAACAGTTTTTTGCTGTTCCAGAAATGCTTCGTTTCGGCAAGCCATCTTCCCACTTTCAGGTTCCTTTCCGGCTCAATGCCTCTCGACGCGGACATCCGGCACATAAGCCCGGGCGGCCGCCGCAAGGCATTCCATCCGCCCGTCGTCCGGCGGGACGAGTCCCGCGGCCGGGTATTCCCTGCCGAGCGCGGCGTATTTCGACGACGCATAGGAATGGAACGGCAGCAGGTCGAGCCGGCGGTATCCATGGCGGCTGACGGCGTAAGCGATCTTTCCGATCTCCTCTTCCGTGTCATTGAATCCCGGGATGACCGGAACGCGGATGATGACGCGGTCCCGTATGGCGGACAGGCGTTTCAGGTTGTCCAGGATCTGCCGGTTGTCCTCGCCGGTCGCGCGCAGATGCTCCATCGGATCCATGCACTTGACGTCGTACAGAATCAGATCCGTGTAATCAAGAAGAGGCTGAAGGCTCGTGTAAGGCGCCTGTCCGGAAGTGTCCAGCGCCAGGCGGAATCCCTTGCCATGCAGGAGGCGCATGCTTTCCAGAAGCGCTTCCGGCTGCATCAGCGGTTCACCGCCTGAAAAGGTGACGCCGCCGCCCGACGCATCGAAATATGGCCTGTCGGCTTCCGCAAGCGCCAGAAGTTCGCCGGCGTACAGCGGACGCCCGGCAAGAGTCAGGGCTCCGGACGGGCATGCCGCCGCGCAATCGCCCGATGACCGGCAAAGGCCGGCATTGTAGATCCGCCGCCGGTCTCCGTCCTCCCCCGTGAAACGCAGACTGCCTGTCGGGCAGGCAGCCGCACAGGAGCCGCAGCCGATGCAGCGGGAAGGATAGTACATCAGTTCGGGCACGGAGGACTGGGTTTCCGGATTGTGGCACCAGAAACAGGAAAGCGGACATCCCTTCAGAAAGACAGTCGTCCGGATGCCCGGCCCGTCGTTTACGGAAAACCGCTGGATGTCTGTAATGAGCATCGGCCGCATCGTGTACCTCGTCGCTCTCTATCAGTATAGCAGGACTCCGGAATATCCGGAAGCGGATCGTATGCGCAGGATCCCGCTTGACATCGGGTCGGCGGGATGATACGATATGTAAGCGCTTACATATTAACGTTTTTTGAAACAAATTACAAGAGGTCACCCATGAAAATCGAGCAGGTCCCCAAATCCTCCTCCCCGTGCAGAGTCCTTCAGTTCGGCGAGGGCAATTTTCTGCGCGCATTCGCCGATTACATTTTCTGGAAAGCGGACAGGTCCGGCGTCTATCCGAACACTATCAAGATCGTCAAGCCGATACGCCGGGGTTCTCTGGACCGGTTCCGCAGCCAGAACATGAATTACACGGTTCTTGAGAGAGGCACCGGCAGCGAGCCCGGCAAGGGAACGCCCTATGTGATCGATTCCGTCACGGATGTGATCGATCCCTATGCGGATTTCGGATCGTTCCTGGCCCTGGCAGAAGAGCCGGAACTCCGGTGGGTGATTTCGAACACGACCGAAGCGGGAATCGCTTATATGCCGGAAGACCGGCTGGATGACGGGATCGCCGAATCGTTCCCCGGAAAAGTCGTGCAGCTCCTTCACCGCCGTTTTCAGGTCTTTTCGGGGGATCCCTCGAAGGGACTTGTTTTTCTGCCCTGCGAATTGATCGACCAGAACGGAGACGCGTTGAAAGAAATCGTGCTGAAGCTGATCCGGAGAGATTTTCCCGGAAGCGGTCTCCTTTCCTGGGTCGAAACGTCCTGCAGGTTCTGCAACACCCTGGTCGACCGGATCGTTGTGGGCAGCCCGTCCGACCCGGCCGACTATTTCGCATTTTTAGGCTATGAGGATCACCTTCTGGATATCTGCGAGCCATTTCTCCTCTGGGTCATCGGATCCGGTGCCGGTCTGCAGGAGGAGCTGCCTCTCGCCCGCACGGGCCTGAACATCGTATTCACCGATGATCTGAAGTATTACCGCGAACGCAAGGTGCGGATCCTGAACGGGATCCATACCGCGATCACCCCTCTCTCCCTGATGATGGGCTATTCATTTGTTCATGAAGCGGTCGGCGATCCGCTGATTTCGCGGTATATCGCCCGGCTGCTGGACCTGGAGATCCTGCCCGGCCTTTCTCTTCCCGCGTCTGAGCTTATCCCGTATGCCGGTTCCGTTCTCGACCGGTTTGCCAACCCCGCGCTCCGTCACCGGCTCGCATCGATCTCCCTGAATTCCGTCTCCAAGTGGCGGACGCGGATCCTTCCGTCGGTTCTCGACGCGGTCCGGGCCGGGCGACCTCTGCCGCGCGGCCTTTCCTTCTCCTTTACGGCCCTTGCCGCCTATTATCTGGGGAACGGCCCCTCCCGCGGCCTGCTGATCCATGAGCCCGATATTCCGCCCGCGGATATTACCGATACGGAGGACGTCCGGGCGTTTTTCAGCCGGCAGGCCGGCGGCGGACCGCAACGCGCGGAGGAAAGCATTGCCGCATGGGTGTCCCGCTATTCGGAAATGGAATCGTTCTGGGGAATGTCGCTGAAAGCCATCCCGGGATTCGAGGAGAGGGTCGCCGCGGATCTGGAGGCCATATCATCAAAAGGAATGCGCGTCGCGCTTGAAGGAGTATGCCATGATCTTGACCATCCATGAACGCGATACGGTCGGCGTTGCGCTTCAGGATCTTCCCGCCGGGACCCGGTCCCGCGCGATCCGCGGCGGAAAGCCCTGTCTGCTGCGCATCACGGAACCGATCCCTGCCGGCCACAAAGTGGCTCTTGCCGACCATCAGCCGGGAGATGCCGTCATCAAATACGGTCATCCCATCGGGATCGCAGACCGCCTGATCCCGGAAGGATGCCATGTCCACACCCATAACATCCATTCCGGGCTGACCGGGATGTCGGAATACTCGTACCATCCCCGTACCGCTGCGCCGGTCCCTTCCGGGCTGCCGGATTTTCAGGGCTATCTGCGTCCGGACGGGCGTGCCGGGATCCGCAACGAGATCTGGATCCTCCCCACGGTCGGCTGCATCAACCGGACAGTCCGGCAACTGGAACGGATGGCATCCGCCAGGCTGTCGGATTTTCCCGGGATCGACGGGATATACGCCTGGGAACATCCGTATGGATGCTCCCAGCTCGGCGACGACCTCGAAAACACACGCGCCATCCTGTGTTCTCTCGCACAGCACCCGAATGCCGGCGGTGTTCTGGTGGTCGGACTGGGCTGCGAGAACAACCGCCTGTCGCAGATGGAAGAATTGCTGCGCGGAGCCGATCCCTCCAGGATCCGCTTCATGGAGTGCCAGTCTTCCGCCAATGAGCTGGAGGAAGGGCTTCGGCTGATCCTTGAGCTGTGCGGCGAAGCGGATCGCGATGTCAGGATTTCCCTTCCCTGCGACCGTCTTGTGATCGGATTGAAATGCGGCGGTTCCGACGCGTTTTCCGGGATCACCGCCAATCCGCTCCTCGGCGTGCTGACCGACCGGCTTGCAGCGTCGGGGGCCTCCGCGGTCATGGGGGAAGTGCCCGAGATGTTCGGCGCGGAGCAGATCCTGATGGACCGGTGCGCCGATGAGGATGTGTTCCGCGGCGTCGTGGAGATGATACGGTCTTACCAGGATTATTATCTTCGGAACGGTCTTCCGGTCTTTGAAAATCCTTCGCCGGGCAACAAGGAAGGCGGCATCACCACGCTGGAAGAAAAATCCCTGGGATGCATCCGCAAGAGCGGCGACGCATCCGTGGCCGATGTGATCCCGTACGGCCGGCAACGCCGTTCGGTCGGGCTGAGCCTCCTGCACTCCCCGGGGAACGATCTGGTCTCCAGCACGGCCCTTGCCGCTGCCGGCGCCCAGATGATCCTGTTCACCACCGGAAGAGGCACTCCCTTCGGATCCGCGGTCCCGACGGTCAAGATATCCAGCCGGAGCGCCCTGGCGCAGCGAAAGCCGGACTGGATCGACTTCGACGCCGGCGCTCTTGTGTCGGGAGGCGATATGCAGACTCTTGCCGGATCCCTGCTGGATCTGGTCGCCGAAATCGCGTCCGGCAGACAGACCCGCAATGAGATCAACGGATACAGAGACATCGCTCTATTCAAGAACGGCGTCACTTTATAAAAGGAGGTTGCTGTTATGTTGCCGATCCAATCAAGAGAGGAATGTCGGTATGACTGTATTTCTCTGGGTGAGATCATGCTCCGGCTGGATCCCGGAGACCGGAGGATACGAAGCGCGGATCGATTCGACATCTCCGCGGGCGGCGGGGAATACAACGTTTCCCACGGGCTTTCGTCCTGTTTCGGCCTTCGGACGGCCGTCCTGACCGCTCTTGTCGACAACGAGGTCGGCCGCCTGATCGAGTCGTTTGTCCTCCGAGGCGGCGTGGATACGGAATGGATCCTGTTCCGGGAATTCGACGGGATCGGGAGAAGAGAGCGCAACGGCCTGAATTTCACGGAGCGGGGGTTCGGCGTCCGCGGCGCGCTCGGTGTATCGGATCGCGGGAATACGGCCGCTTCCCGCCTGAAGCCGGGAGATTTTGATCTGGAACGGATCTTCGGCTCGCTGAAAAGCCGCTGGTTCCATACGGGCGGCATTTTCGCAGCGCTGTCCGACGATACGGCCGCCCTTGCCCTCGAAGCAATGAAAACCGCCCGTCGCTTCGGGACCATCGTCTCCTATGATCTGAACTACCGTCCCTCTTTATGGAAATCTTCCGGCGGGATCGAAAAGAACAGGCAGCTCCAGCGTGAAATCGTCCGTCACGCCGATGTCCTGATCGGGAACGAAGAGGATTATACTGCGTGCCTCGGTCTCGATATCGAGGGCAATGCCGCGGGCCTGGAGCGGCTGGACAAATCGGGGTACGAGAAAATGCTGCGGCAGGCGTTCGATCTTCTGCCGGATCTGAAGCTGGCTGCCGTGACCCTGCGCACGGTGAAGAGCGCGTCGGTGAATTCCTGGTCGGCAATGGCGGGAAGCCGGGAGGAAATCCGGCACTCGAGGGATTACGGGGATCTTTGGATCTATGACCGCATCGGCGGCGGAGACAGCTTCGCGTCCGGCCTGATTTTCGGGATGCTGGACGGAAAGGATCTGGACACGGCCCTCGAATACGGCGCCGCACACGGCGCCCTTGCAATGACGACTCCGGGAGACCTGACGCTCGCGACACGCTCCGAGGTCCTGAAGCTGGCTTCCGGGGGGAACGCGAGAGTGCAGCGGTGAATGCCAGCATCTATGACATTGCGGCAGCCTGCGGCGTTTCCATCGCCACCATATCCCGCGTCCTGAACAACAAAGGGTATGTCAAGAAGGAAACCCGCGAAAGGGTCCTGAAAGCCATTGAAGAGTCCGGGTACAGACCCAATGTTTTCGCGCGCGGGATGGGACTGAATTCCGCACGGATGATCGGGCTGCTGTGCACGGACGTCACGGATCTGTATTACGCGCGCGCGGTAGCTTCCATCGAACGCCTTCTCAAGGCGGAGGACTATGATGTGATCCTGTGCTGCACCGGAAGCGACCCTGCAAAAAAGAAAAAGTACATGCGTTTTCTGCTGGATAAAAAAGTCGACGGCATCCTTCTGATCGGCTCGATCTTCAAGGAGAAAAAGGATAATTCCCATATCCAGGAAGCCGCGGCGCAGGTCCCCGTCATCCTGATCAACGCTTCTTTGCAGGCTGCGGGCGTGTACAGCGTGATCAGCGACGAAAGGGACATCACCTGCAGGATGGCGGAAAGCCTGGTGCGTTCCGGGTGCCGCAGCATTCATTTTCTATACGACACGGATACGTTCAGCGCCCGCGAGAAGATCCGCGGCTTCCGGAAAGGGATCGCCGCATGCTGCGCCGGCGGAAAGGCCGGACAGGCTGTTTGCGGCATATCCCGGATCCATCCGGATGACATGCGGAGCGGCAGGGACCGCTGGCCCGATCAGGCCATGCCGGGAACGGCGGACGGGATCCTTTGCGCCAATGACCTGATTGCCGCGCGGGTCATCAAATATCTGTCCGGCATGGGGAAAAGGGTCCCGGAGGACGTTCGTGTGATCGGCTATGATGACACCGTGATATCAGAGATTACCACGCCCTCCATCACCAGCATCGACAACCGGATCGAAGACCTGTGCGCCGAAGGGGTATCGCTTCTCCTGAAGCATTTTCGGGGCGAACGTCCGCCCATGCTGACCATCCTGCCTTCCAGGACGGTATACCGGGAATCGTTTCCCGATCCCGGGCTGTCCGCGCCGCTGCCGGCCTCGAAGCGCAGGGAACCCGACGCGAAAGGGGGCATCGGCCCGTGAAGAATTTTCTGACGGATTCCTTTCTGCTGGGCAGCCGGACCGGAAAGCGTTATTATGACCGGTATGCCAAGGATCTTCCGATCCTGGATTACCATTGTCATATCCCGCCCGGCCTTCTGCTCCGCAACGAGCCTTTCCGCGACATCTCCGAACTGTGGCTGGGTGGGGATCACTACAAGTGGCGCCTGATGCGGCTGTGCGGCATCGAAGAACGGCGGGTCACGGGAAATGCTTCCGGCAGGGAGAAATTCATCGCCTGGGCAAAAACCCTGGAGCGATGTCCCGGAAATCCTCTCTATCATTGGTCGCACATGGAGCTGCAGACCTATTTCGGCTGCGATGAGCTGATCACATCGGAACGTGCGGAAGCGATTTATGATCATTGCAGCCGGATCATGGCGGACGGGCATTTCACGCCGCGTTCGATCCTCGAAATATCGCGTGTAAAACTGATCTGCACGACGGATGATCCGGCCGATTCTCTTGATGGGCATCTCGCGATCCGGGAAGATCCGGCATGGAAAACGGCCGTCCTTCCAACCTACCGTCCGGACCGGACCGTGAACATCAAATCACCCGCCTTCCCGCGGGATGTCCGGGAACTCTGCCTGCGCAGAGGAACCGATCCGGACAGCCTCGCCGGGCTGGTCGCGGCCCACGACGCCTCGATCGCCGTTTTCCGCGATGCCGGATGCCGCCTGGCCGATCTCGGACTGAACCGGATCCCCTATTCCGAAACGGATGAGGAAACGGCATCCGGGATTTTTCTCAAAGTCATGGCCGGCGCGGCTCCAGACGACGACGAAACCGACCGGTTTGTCACCTGGCTTCTGCGAGAGCTTGCGGCGCGGTTCGCCCGGGAAAACTGGGTGATGCAGCTGCACATCGGTGCGCAGCGCAATGTCAACACCGGCCGGTACCGCCGGATGGGCCCGGATACCGGATATGATTCGATATCCCCTGCAACAGGGATGGACACCCTGGCGATGTTCCTTGATTCTCTGGACCGCGATGACCGTCTGCCGAAAACGATCCTGTATTCCCTTCATCCCGGCGATGACGCCCTGATCGACACCCTGTGCGGCTGCTTCACGAAAGAAGGAGTCCGCGGAGCGGTCCAGCATGGCATCGCATGGTGGTTCAACGACACTCTTTCAGGGATCCGCGACCATTTGACACGATATGCTTCTCTCGGAGTCCTGGGAAATCATCCCGGCATGCTGACCGATTCCAGAAGCCTGCTATCCTATGTCCGCCATGATTATTTCCGCCGGATCCTGTGCGATCTTCTCGGCAGCTGGGAAGACAGCGGTCTGATGGCGATGCCGGAAGACCAGGCGGCCCGGATGATCCATGACATCTGCTGCGGAAACATCAGCGAAATGCTCGGACTATCCCCCGCTTGCCGTTTTTGATAAAATGATCTTGTACCATGCCGACGGACAGGAGGGATCTCGATGAAGCACTATGACCTTATCATTATCGGGAGCGGTTCGGGCCTGATGGTGCTCGAGGCCGCACTTGCCAAGGGGCTGTCCTGCGCGATCGTGGAGCAGTCCAAATTCGGAGGGACCTGCCTTACCAGGGGATGCATCCCCTCGAAGATGCTGGTGTACCCGGCGGATCTCATCCGCGAGGCCGCGGAGGGCGGGCGTGTCGGCATCCGGTTCGGCGCCCCTTCGGTGGATTGGGGCGCCATCGCCGCTCGGATGTGGGAGCAGATCGATCACAGCGTGCAGATCGGGCAGAGCCTGCGGCAGGTCCGCGGACTCGACGTTTATCAGGGGACCGGAGAATTCACGGGACCGGATACGCTCCGGGTGTCTTTTCCCGAAGGCCGCGCCCCGGAAGAGATCCGGGGACGCCGGTTCGTCGTCGCCGCCGGCGCCCGCTCTTTCATCCCGCCGATCCGGGGGCTCGAAGAAACCGGATATGTCACATCGGAGACTTTTTTCGGGGATCGCTTCCCTTCCGTGCTGTGGAAACGTCTTGCCATTGTGGGCGGGGGCGCCATCGGTGCGGAGTTCGCCCATATCTTCGCTTCGTTCGGCTGCAAAGTGACCGTGGTGGAGATGAAGCCGCATCTGATCTCCACCGAGGAAGAGGAGATCAGCGTTTTCGTGGAGAGGCAGTTCGCGCGCAGCGGGATCGAGGTCCTGACAGGTCAGAAGGTCCTTTCCGCAGAACGGCGGAACGGGGAAAAGATCCTGCTGCTGGAAGATGCCGGCGGCAAAACATCATCCGTTACGGCGGATGAGATCTTCATTGCCTCCGGCGTGCGGTCCAATACCGACCTGCTGAAGGCCGGAGCGGCCGGCATCGCCATGGACAGCCGCGGCTGGATCATCACCGATGAGTATCTCGGGACCTCCGCGAAGCATATTTTCGCCATCGGGGACATCAACGGGAAATACCAGTTCCGGCACAAAGCGAATGTCGAGGCGGAGATCCTGATCCACAATCTGTTTTCGGACGAACCGAAACGCAAGGTCCGATACGACGCCGTCCCGTGGGCCATTTTCACATGGCCGCAGGTGGGGCACGCCGGGATGACCGAGCGGGAGGCCAGAGAGAAAGGTCTCCGGGTGCGCATCGGGACCAACAGCTATGCCGGGATTGCCGCCGGGATCGCCATGGGCTGCTCGGAGCATGACGGCAGCTGCGGATTCGTCAAGATCATCGCGGGCGAGGACCGGCGGCTTCTCGGCGCGCATGTAGTCGGACCGCAGGCGGCGGCCCTGGTGCAGCCGTTCGTCTATCTGATGAACGCCGGCTGTCCGTGCGGCGAGCCGGTGTCTTCGTCCGAGATCCGGGCATGGAACCGCGAGAGGCGGCGCATCCGCGAATCCTGCGGCGATGCGGGGACCCTGAAGCCCGTCATGGATTCGATGGTCATCCACCCTTCGCTCAACGAGCTGACCGCGTGGGCGCTCGAAAGCATCGACTGGAACAGCGAGGAATAGACATCGCTCCGCCGGATTTCAGCCGCCGGAAGCGTGCCGTCTGACGCCGGCAGCACGCCGTTCTTCCGTCAAATGAACAGGGACATGTCGGATTCTTCGGCATTGGCCAGCATGGCTGCCGCGCCGCCCATCTTCACGCCGTCGATGAGCTCTTCCTGCCGGATGCCCATGACATCCATCGACATCGTGCAGGCGACCAGCTCGACCCCGTTGTCAAGAGCGGCCCGGATCATCTCTTCAAGGCTGCTGATGTTTTTCTTTTTCATCACGCCCCTCATCATCCAGGAACCCATCCCCAGCATATTCAACTTGGATAGCTTGAGCCTGCGGCTTCCCCTCGGCATCATCATCGCGAACATTCTGCCCAGCAGATCTTTCTTCACACGGACTTTGGAGGGCTTGCGGAGGATGTTGAGCCCCCAGAATGTGAAGAACATGGAGACTTTCCTTCCCATCGCGGCGGAAGCGTTGGCGATGATGAACGATGCGATGGCCTTGTCAAGCTCTCCGGAAAAGACGATGATGTTTTTATTGTCCGGCATGGCAGAAGGTGCGGCCGGCATGGTCGCGGAGGCGCCGTCCTCCGGCCCCGGGCTCTGCCTGCCCTTCTGGATGGTCACGACCGAAACGCCCTTTTCGCTCCGGACATCCAGGAATGTGTTGCCCGTCCGTTTGCAGAACGCACGGGAATCCGACACAAACGCCGGATCCGTGACGGCAATCTCGATGATGTCGTTGTCATTGGCGGCCTTGAGCGCTTTGGACAATTCCATGATGGGTCCGGGGCACTGGATCCCGCAGGCATCCACCTGGATCCGCTTGATCGTAAACGTCTGGGTCTCTTCATTGAAAACAGGTGCGTTGCGGACCGTTGCGGCGGCGGGCTGCCGGTCCGGGACGCACGCGGCGGCGGGCTCTTCCTGCTGCGGGCGGGAAAAGATGCTTGCGTACAGGCGGTATCCGCCCGATAGGTTCAGGCAGTCGAAGCCGTTTTGCGACAGGATCCGGCAGGCGATGTAGCCGCGAAGGCCCACCTGGCAGAAGACATAGATCCTTTTCGCCTTGTCGAGCTCGCCGAGTCGGTCGCGCAGCGAATCCAGCGGGATGTTCACGGCGCCCTGGATGGTGCCGTTGGCATATTCGAATTTCGTCCGGACATCCAGCAGGGTATCCTTCTCCCTGTCGATTCCGGCGGTATCGTGCCAGTGGAATGTCCGCACTTTTCCCCCGAGGATGTTTTCCGCAACATAGCCCGCCATGTTGACCGGGTCTTTCGCCGACGAAAACGGGGGCGCGTAGGCGAGCTCCAGCTCGGTCAGGTCATGGACGCTCATGCCGGCCCGGATGGCCGTCGCGATCACGTCGATCCGCTTGTCGACCCCGTCGAACCCGACGATCTGGGCACCGAGGATCTTCCCTGTCTGTTTTTCGAACAGAAGCTTGACGGACATGTTGACCGCGCCGGGGTAATAGGACGCGTGCGAACCGGAGTACGTGAACGATTTTTCATATTCCAGTCCCGCGGCCGCCGCGGCCTTTTCATTCATCCCGGTCGATGCGACCGTCATGTCGAAACACTTGAGGATCGCGGTCCCCTGGGTCCCCTTATAGCTGCTGTCGATGCCGCAGATCCCGTCCGCCGCGATCCGGCCCTGCTTGTTCGCGGGCCCCGCCAGCGGGATGAACACCTTGCTCCCCGTCATGAAATCGATCACTTCGACCGCGTCGCCGACCGCGTAGATATCCGGGTCGGAGGTAAGCATATGGCTGTCGGTCAGGATCGCGCCGCGCGGATTGACCTCCAGGCCGGCTTCCTTTGCGATACGGGTGTCCGGAGAGACTCCGACCGACAATATGACCATGTCGGTCTCCAGCGCCTCATCCTCCAGCCGCACGATGAGCTTGTCGCCTGCCGGATCGATGGAGCTGACTTTATTCTTGAGGAAAAGCCGCACGCCTTTGCTCTGGATATGCGCGTGGACATCGCCCGCCATGTCGAAATCGATCGGGCCGATGACATGGTCCAGCATTTCCACGATGGATACCTGGATCCCGGCGTGCTGCAGGTTCTCGGCCATCTCGATCCCGATGTATCCGCCGCCGACCACGACCGCGCTGCGCGGATGGGCGGTATCGACGAAATCCCTGATCCGGTAGGTGTCGGGTATATTTCTCAGAGTGAAGATCCTCGACCTGTCCTGCCCCGCGAATCCCGGAACGATCGGCATGCTGCCGGGCGACAGGATGAGTTTGTCATAGCTCTCCGTGTAGGTTCTGCCCGTCTTGTGGTCCAGGACCGCGACGGTCCGTCCTTTGCGGTCGATCGAAGTCACCTCGCACAGGGCTCTCACGTCGACGCGGAAGCGGGCTCGAAAGCTCTCGGGCGTCTGAAGCGTCAGCTTGCCTTTTTCCTTGATCTCTCCTCCGATATAATACGGAAGGCCGCAGTTCGCGAACGATATGTACTCGCCCTTCTCGAACATGATGATCTCTGCGTTTTCGTCAAGCCTTCTAAGCCTTGCCGCCGCGCTTGCTCCGCCTGCCACGCCACCGACGATGACTGTTTTCATAGGTTCTTCTCCTGTTTCCGGCTTTTTAATTCTCCAAAGCCTGCCGTAAATCTCTCTTCTTCAATAAACCAATACTCTATGATATGCGCTTTTACCGGTTTTTCCGTATCCGAGGGTACGCTTTTCGGGTCATGCCGCGCGATTGCCCCGATTTCGCCCATCTGTAAAAAGCAAGCGCGGATTGCACCGTCCCGTCACGGGCCGACCCGGTTCCGACGCCGGCCCTCCAGCCATGAATCGATGTTCAGGCAAACCTCCCGCATGCAGCGCTCCCGCGCCTCGACCGCCGCCCAGGCGACGTGCGGCGTGAGCAGGAAATCCGGCCGCCCCAGCAGTCGGACGAACGGGCACTGCGGGCTCATCGGCTCGTCGGACAGCACGTCGAGCGCCGCGCCGCCGATCAGGCCGCCCTCCAGCGCGCGTGCAAGGTCCTCTTCACACAGGATCCTGCCTCTGCCGACATTGATCAGGATGGCGCTGCGCTTCATCCTCCGGAATTCATCGATCCCGAGAAGGCCTTCGGTCCGGCTGTTCAGGGGCGAATGGATGGAGATGACGTCGCAGGTCTCCAGGAGCTCTCCGAGCGGAAGCCTGCGGTATTCCGCGCTCCGGTCGGCGTCCGAGGATGACCAGTAGAAAACGTTGAAGCCGAGCGACTTGGCGACCCGGGCGACCTGCGTCCCGATCGCGCCGAGGCCGAGGATCCCGAAATTCCGGCCGGCCATTTCGTGGAACCGGATCCGGAAATGGCCGTACCGGCTGTCCCCGACATATTCGCCGGACGTTGTGTACTGCGCGTATTCCGGGATCTTTTCCCACAGAGTGAAAAGGAGGGCGAACGTGTGCTGGACGACGGACCCGGTCGAATAGCCTTTCACATTACAGACAGCGATATCGTTCGCGGCGCAATAGGCCAGATCGACGTTGTCGGTCCCGGTCGCCGTCAGGCAGATCAGCCGGACCTGCGTACCGGGCAGCGTGGATGCGTCGAGCCTGGACTTGTTGGCGATCACGATGGCGGCATCCAGGATGCGGCCGTGCACTTCGCCGTATGCAGTGGAAGGGTATTCCGCATATTCGCCATACCGGTCGAACATGCCGGTGTCGACGTCCTCTCCGATCGAATTGCGGTCAAGGAACACGATCTTCATTTTTCCTCGGGCTCCTCACGCAGATTCGCCGCGCGATGGTAGTCGGTGTCTCCGTGCTCCATCGGATTCCACTGCTTGACCGGCTTGATGAAGCAGATCGTATCGATGACGCCGTAGAAAAAAGGCGCGACGAACATGGCAAAGATCCCCTTCCAATGCCGGAAGGAGAACCGTCCGTCCAGCAGAAGCACCATCGACTGGACGGCGAAATTGAATGCGAACTGGACGACGATCCCGACCGCGAGGGTGGCCGCGTTGATCATGGCCGGCCCGAACAGGATGAAGGCCAACAGCGGCAGGAGGATCGCCTGGATCACGGAGAGGATGCAGAAAGGCGGTACCATGACGAGGATCAGGGGCGCGATCGCGTTCTTGTTGTGCTTGATGAAAACATCCTTGAGGAGCGACGCGCCGTATGTGCGCAGGCAGTTGATGGCGCCGGTCCTCCAGCGCCGCTGCTGCTTCCAGAAATCCCGGAAATTGTTGACTTGCTCGACATAAAACAGCGCCGTGTCGCAATACCGGACGAATCCGCCGTTGAGGGCAGCCTGGATGCTGTATTCGGCATCTTCGACGAGCGTGTTGATGTTCCATCCGATCTGCTCGAGGAAGCTGACTTTGATGCACACCCCGGTGCCGGCGAAAAAGCCCGATCGGAGGAGATTGGCCTGCGGCAGGTGCCAGATCCGGTTCTGGAACGACAGGAGGACCGTCATGAAGCTGGATGTGAACGAATCGTATGGATTGATCGAGCCGCACCGGCCGTGGACGATGGGAAATCCCGCCGCGAGCTCGCGGTCCGTCTCCCGGAGAAAATCGCTGTCAAGGACCGTATCGGCGTCCACCAGGCAGACGGCGCCGTATCCGCCCCGCTGGAGGTGTCCGCCGTCGAAGAACCACTTGAGCGCGTGGGCCTTGGACTGCGCGGTGAGATCGCTGCGCTCGAAGACGATGGCGCCCGCGCGGGCCGCGGCCTCCGCCGTGCGGTCGGAGCAATTGTCCGCGATCACGGCGACATCGAACAGGTCCTGCGGATAATCGAGCTTGCGCAGGAGAGTGACCGTATCCGCGATGACGCTCTCTTCGTTCCTCGCGGGGATGAGCACCGCGAATTTCGTCGTCGGCACCGGATAATTGCTGTCCTTGGAGCGCCGGCGCGGAGCGGTCAGGAAATTCTTCAGCAGGTAAAGCCCCATCATCAGAGGAAGGATCAGGGAAACCGCGTAAACGACCGCGAAGATGATGCCGTGGACACCGGCGTTGAACATCTTAAAAATATCCATGGAAAAATGCTCGCTTCCTGTTGAATGATTCGGTGCTACCGTCGATATAAACGCCCGGATCGGCCGGGTTGCGGAACCGCTCGATGCGCACGCCGCGTCCGCCCGGGAAGGCTCTCTTGCTCATCGCCTTCGCCCCCGCCCCGAACACCGTGTGCCTGTCACCCATCATGGCGGCGTTGTAGGCGCATTCGCAGCCGTCCAGCGCGTAGCCGATATTCTCATGACCGCCGACCGTGTCTTTCTGCCGATACATATAATACGGCTTATACCCTTTTTCCGCAAGAGCATGATAACTGTATTCGAGCATTTCTCCCGTATCCGCACCGTACCTCCCGAATTCGCCGAACACATCCTCCGGGGAGGATGCCGAGAGATTTCTCTTCAGGTCGGAGGTCCTTTTCAAAGAAAGGCTGTGGATCGTGATGCCGGCCGGAGATAAGGAGAGCGTCTCCGTGAGGGAATAGCGGAAATCCGCAAGGGTCTCGCCCGGCAGTCCCGCGATCAGGTCCATGTTGATATTCCCGAACCCGGCGTCGCGGGCGAGCTTCACGGCTTCGTACACCTGCGCCGCGGAGTGCCTGCGGCCGATCCTCCGGAGCGTCTCGTCCCGGAATGACTGCGGATTGATGCAGATCCTGCCGGCTCCCGCGTCTTTCATGATCCGCAGGTTTTCCGCATTGACCGAATCCGGCCTGCCGGCCTCCACCGTGAACTCGGTCATCCCGGCTTCGCGGAAGATCGCTCCGGCTTTTTCCATCACTTTTCGGAAAAGATCCGCCGGCATGGCGGTCGGGGTCCCTCCCCCGATGTAAAGGCTGCCCGGATGTTTCACGAAAACCGGACGGAATTCGTCCAATTCCCTGATCAGGGTGTCGGTGTACGCGGGCAGGCGCAGCCCGATCCTGTCGAAAACCGTTGTAGGAAACGAACAGTATTCGCACCGCGATGCGCAGAACGGGATGCCGATGTAAAGATGGACCGCATTCTCCGGGATGCCGTCCAGCAGTGCGTTTTCTCTCCGCGCCGTGCGGACGGCGATCTCCGCTTTCTGCATGGACACATCGTAGATCTCCGCCATGCGCCGGGGGTCGTACCCGCATTCGGCGGCAATCAGGGTGGGCCGGATCCCGGTAAGGGACCCCCATGGAAAGGTCCTGCCGGTCAGCTCCGCAAGAGCGCGGTACAGCTGGCGCTTGACCTCGCGGTTGGGCGGCAGCCCTTCCGGTCCGCCGGCCCACACACGGGTCTCTCTGCCGTTGAAAAAGGATGTCCTGATGGTCGCGCCGACGCATTCGCTCCGGATGACCGGCTCGTCCCCGCCTCCCGTCACGGCATTTCCTTCCGCGTGAAACGAGCCGTAAAACAGCTTGAGCAGATCCGATACGGGGTAGATGTATTCATGTCCGGACAACAGAACCTTCGGCAATGCGCGATCCTCAGCCGCCGCCGGCCCGGTAATATCCAAGGAGCAGGTCGACGACCCTCCCATAGCTGCGGACGCCGTCCTTCTGCATATTCGACTGCAGGTAGGCGTTGTTCACCGATGTCGAAGCCTCCTGGACAGGTCCTTCGAACTGTTTCCAGTATTCGCCTCCGGCGCGCAGGTCCCGCAGCACCGGCTCGGATATCTGGACGTGGATCCGGTCGTATGCGTCCCGGTCCGCGCCGTAAAGAGCATTGCTGGCATAGATAAAAGCGTTCAGATAGGATGAATATTTGAAATCCTTGTCGGGGTGATTGATTCCGGTGATGAAGGCGGCAAACTCCGCCTCGTCTTCTCTCGCGATCCCGCGAAGATGGGCAAGCTCATGCATCACGGTGTTCGGGATGGCATATTCCGGGATGTCGACATTGACGTTGGCTTCGACATAAAACGGAAAATACATGCCCGTGATGCCGGTGTAGGACCAGAGATGGGATATCATGACGCCCTTGGCGCGGACCGACGGACCCGTCAGGACGGGATAGATGTCCTCGACCGCGTCGTAGCCGAGGCGGCCGTCCTTCAGCGCCGCGGATTTCCCGTTGCGCAGAATCATGACTCCGTCCTTCTCCTGCCGGGTCTCGCGGAGCGTGTTGACCTGCTCGAGCAGGATGCCGCAAACGTCTTCGAGCTCATCGCTGCTGCGCGCCTTGACCTCGATCCCCATGCTGGACGACAGCGGAAGCCTGGAATAATTGAATCCCAGCAGTAGCATGAAGACAAGGTACAGGCACGAGACCGTCCATCCCGTGCGCAGCAGGTACCTGCCGATCGTTTTTCCCTTCGTGTCCGACCGGCGGATGCCCCGCACCGCGAAATACAATATCGCGGCCAGCGCCGGCAGGGCCAGATACAGAGAAATCTCGGTCAGCGAAAAGGGAAAGAGCGCGGTGATGTATGCGATCGGCATGGAGATCCACCGGAAAACGGCGGTCGAATACACATATTCCACGAATCCGGGATAAGCGGACAGGATGCGCTGCATGGCGAATCCGAACAGCCCCGGAAGAAGAAAGGCAAAACAGATGATCACACTGTAAAGCCTGTGCGAAAAACGCGATAGCGCCGTTTTTCTGCTTTCATTCCGCTCTCTCTCAGTCATCTGCGATGCCTCCGGTCACGATCCCGGCCATCTCATCCGGCGATCGGAGAAAATGAGCAGCGCCCGCACCGGCCAGCGCTTCACGGTCCCTGAACCCCCACAGGACCGCCGCTGCGTCGATGCCGGCCGCCCGTGCCGCCCGGACATCCGTTTCGCCGTCCCCGAACAGGATCGCCCGGTCCGGCGCTGTCCCCGAATCGGACAGGATGAACCGGATCGCCGATGGGTCGGGCTTTCGGGGAAACGGTCCTCCGTCCCCTATTATATATCGGAAATCTACAAAAGGAAAATGATCCCGCACCAGCCGGATCGTGTACGGCCGGGCCTTGTTCGACAGCACGCAAAGCCCGGCTCCCGCGCTTCGGATCTCCCGCAACGCTTCCGCGGCTCCGGGGTACGGCCGGGTCTTTTCATTCAAATGTTCGCCGTAATACGTGCGGAAATCACCGAGGATCCGTTCCAGCAAGGCGTCCCTTCCCGGTGTGTCTCCCATGCGTGCCCCATCCTCCGGACGCATCCCGACGGAGCCGTTCACGCACGCCGCGGATAGCGTCAGTGCCTTGTCACAGAGATTCCGGATGCCTTTCCCTACGATGCTGCGGTATATGTCATATCCGAGCGGCGGATATCCGGCCGCGGCAAGCGCGTGGTTGACGCTGTCGCCCAGGTCCTGCAGCGTGTCGAGCAGTGTCCCATCCAGGTCGAACAGCACCATGTCATAGCGGATCCCGGCGCTCACAGAAAGCCTGCCCATCTCAGCAGATACAGGACTGCAAGCAGCACCGGCTGGTGGATGATATAAAAGGCAAGAGAATGGCGTCCGATGAAGCCGAGCGGCGACGTGGCCCTGAGGACCGCCGCGGGCGCCCCCGGAAATACGGTCTGCCTTCCCGCGTAGAAGATCCTGCCCGTGAAGGCTCCGGCGAAAAACAGGCCGATCCAGGGCACGAGCGGCATGTAGTCCGCCATGCCGATCCCGGATGAAAACCGGTCGTGCAGCGGCAGAAGAGCCGGGATGGCAGCCGGATCGAGGCGGGACAGCGGATATTCCAGCCAGAGGAAAAGGATGGCCAGCATCAGGATCGGAAAACGGATGTCCCGGATCCGGCCTTTTTTCTCCAGAAGCTCAAGAACCGCGTACAGGAATGTCCCGACGGCGAGAACATGGATGATATTGAAAAATACATACATTTCAGTGCCCGTCGCAGCACTGATGCCCCAGAACACCGCCGTGAACCCGGCGGCGACGGCCGCCATCTTCAGCGACCGCCTGAAATTGCTGCGCGAAAACGTGCAGCAGATCCCGGAAACGAAAAGGAAAATGAACACGAACGGCGTGCGCACCCAGTATTCGAAAAAATAGGATTCCTGCCATGCGAAAATATCAAGGCCCATGATATAGCGAAGATCATAGATCAGATGATGCAGCATCATCATGAAGATCGCCAGACCTCTCAGCACATCCAGTTCAAATGCCCTGTCCCTTTTCTTCTCCATCTCCGGACCTTTCGGCTCCCCCGTCTCCTCAGGCAGTCTCGATCGCCTGCGCTTCCCGCAGCCCCAGCTCCTCGACCGCCATGTCGCGGATCTTGTATTTCTGGACTTTGCCGCTTGCCGTCATCGGGAACGAATCGGCAAACCGGACGTACTTCGGCGTTTTATGCTTGGCCATATGGGATTTTACATAGGCTTTGACCTCGTCTTCCGTGAGGGTGGTCCCTTCGCGGAGGATGATCACGGCCAGGATCTCCTCCCCGTAGGTCCGGTCCGGCACGCCGACGACCTGGACATCCTTGACCGCCGGATGCGTGTAGATGAATTCCTCGATTTCCTTGGGGTAGACATTCTCTCCTCCGCGGATGATCATGTCCTTGATCCGGCCCGTGATCTTGTAATACCCCTCGCCGTCCCGCACCGCCAGATCGCCCGTATGGAGCCATCCGCCGGCATCGATCGCCGCGGCGGTCGCCTCGGGCATATTATAGTAGCCCTTCATGATATTGTACCCTCTGGCGAGGAACTCGCCGGGAATCCCGTCGGGCAGATCCGCTCCGGTCGCGGGATCCGCGATCCTGCATTCGACACCGGGCAGCGCCCTGCCGACCGTCGCGACCCGCTTCTCCAGCGAATCGTCCGTCCTGGTCTGCGTGCAGCCGGGCGACGCTTCGGTCTGCCCGTAAACGATCGTGATCTCGCTCATATGCATTTTATCGACCACATCCCGCATAACCTTGACAGGACAGGGGGAGCCGGCCATGATGCCGGTGCGGATCGACGCAAGGTCGAACTTCGCGAAATCGGGGTGCTCGAGGCAGGCGATGAACATGGTGGGCACGCCGTGCATCGCAGTGCACTTTTCTTTTTCGATCGCCTCCAGCACCTTGAGCGGCTGGAAATAATCGACGATGACCATGGCCGAGGCGTGGGTGAACGACGCCATGACCGCCAGGACCAGGCCGAAGCAATGGAACAGCGGAACGCAGATCAGGAGCCGGTCTTCTTCGGTGAACTTCATGCAGTCGCCGATCGTCTTGCCGTTGTTGAGGATATTGTAGCCGCTCAGCATCACGCCCTTCGGGAACCCGGTCGTTCCGGATGTGTACTGCATGTTGATGACATCGTCCTTGTCCAGGCTCCGCTGGACCGCGAGGACTTCGCCGGGGCCGGTCCGTCCGGCGAGCCTTTCGAGCTCGCTCCAGTGATACGCGCCCGGCAGCCGCGTACCGACGGTGATGACATTCCGCAGCTTCGGAAGCCTGGCGGAAGCGAGCTCCCCGGGCCGGCAGCCCTCAAGCTCGGGGCAGATCTGGCGGAGGATGCCGATATAGTCGGAGTCCTTGTAGCCGTCGATCATGACCAGAGTGTCCGCATCCGACTGTCTGAGGAGATATTCCGCCTCGTGGATCTTGTAGCTGGTGTTGACCGTCACGAGGATAGCGCCGATCCGTGCGCACGCAAACATCGTCAGGATCCATTCCTGAACATTGGTGCCCCACATCGCGACATGGCTGCCCTTCCGGATCCCGATCGACAGGAACGCCCTCGCGTACAGCACGACGGCATCCCGGAATCCGGCATACGTGCAGCGCAGGCCGGTCTGAGGAAAGACAAACGCTTCCCTGTCCGGGTATTCGTCCGCCATCTTGTCGATCAGGTCCGCCAGGGTGATGTCGACGAGGATGTCCCTGCGGTACGGGTGGGGCGGCCTGGGCTTCTTCGCCTCCTGAAGGCCGGCCGGCCCGGCCGGCCGGTATTTGGCCATGTAGTTTGCGAAATGCGGGAAAACGACATACGCATCCTCGATGTCGGAACTCCACCGCTTGACCCACTCGAGAGAAATGTATCCGTCATAGCCTTCCCTCGCCAGGCAGTCCAGTGCGGCGGCCACCGGGATATCCCCGTCGCCGAGCATCCGGTAGCGGACTTTGCCTCCCTCAAGGACCGAGTCCTTGATATGGACATACCGGATCCAGCGCCGGAGCGCCGCATACGTATCCTCGGGATTTTCGTGCATGAACCGGAAAGGATGGTGGATGTCCCACAGGACGCCCACATTGTCCCGGTCCACCTTCTCCATGATGCGTGCCATGTTGGCGGACGAGGCATAATAGCCGTTGGTCTCGGCCAGGATCGTCACGCCCTTGTCCCGGGCATGGTCCGCGAGCCGTCGCAGCCCCCCGGCCACGGCAGACTCATCCGGCATCCCGGTAAAATGCGGCTCCCGGTCGATCAGGATCCTCACATAGCGCGCCTTCAGCTTCGCGGCAAGATCGATCTCGGCGATCCCCTCGTCGCACTCGCGGTCCAGAAGCCCCTGCTCCCGGATGCAGCAGGAGGACGACACACAGGAGATCTCCAGTCCGAGCTCCGCAAGCCTTGCGGCCGTCCTGTCCACCTCGCTGTCCGAAAACGGCTTTGCCTTATGCGAGCTGATCTCGCTGCCGATCCCCCGGAGTTCGATCCCGTCGAACCCCAGGTCCTTGGCCATGGAGTAGATATCTTCCCAGTTGAGGTCCGGGCAGCCCAGAGTCGAAAACGCGATTCTCATGCAGCACCTCGATCGTACGCGGAAATTCAGGTAAACAAAGGAAATTATACTATAAGCGCGGGGGAAATAAAAGAAGCCGCTCCATCCGGTCCATGAACCGTCCGAAGCGGCTTCCGTCATCCGAAACGTGCCTGCGCGAAGCGCCGCGCGTCACCTCACGGCATACATCTCGCGGGCGGCGACATAATCGGCTGCCACGGGATTTTCCTCATCCATCAGGGCGACATTCCGCGGCACCGTCACGAAAATCATGGGCGAGACCTTGTGGACCTGCCCGTCGATCGCGTAGGTCGCGCCGGTCACGAAGTCCATGACCCGCTGGGCGACCTTCTGATCGATGCGCTCGAAATTGCAGATGACCGTCCTGCCGCCGCGGAGATGGTTGCAAACCTCCTGGGCTGCCTCGATCGACGAAGGCTGGATGATGACGACCTGCTGGCCGTGGTTCTGCGGCTTGGCGAAATCAACGACTCTGGACTGCCTCCGGAAAAGGCTGGTCCTGGCGTCTCCGGGGACCTGGATCTCCTGGTCCTGCTCCGACGCATCTTCGATCTCCTCGTATTCGTCGTAATTGTCATCGAGGTCGTACCCTTTGACTTTCTCTATGATCCTGTCAAAAAAAGCTGCCATATCGATATCCCTCCGCACCGCATGATCTGTTTGACTCTACGCTGATTATAGCGCGGAGCCAACCGGAAAAAGCGCCGGGTCCGAACAAGTAAGGGGAATGTAATTTGGATGAAACAATTAAGGTTGTAATGACATCATCCC